>JAOUJM010000250.1 GCA_029883265.1 Gammaproteobacteria bacterium | reverse complement strand
TCTCACGCTCTTGATAACATTGGTACGAAATACCTTAAGGCTGCAACCATAATCATGTAAGTGAACACCAGTAATTTTTGCGATTAAACGATTCGCAATTTTTGATGGTAGTTTGCGCATTATGAGTTTGTCTTTTCGGTTTTTGCGCCAACCAGAAACCAAGTCCAAATCTTCCTTGATGAGCCGCTCAACCATGCGCGGAATATCTTTGGGATCGTTTTGCAGATCACCATCCATTGTTGCAATGACATCACCGCGTGCCATGTCGATACCTGCTTGCATGGCTGCTGTTTGACCAAAGTTTCGCTGCAAGTCAATGATTCGAACATGATCACCGTATTGCTCTTGATGGGTGTGTAGTTGCTTTAAGGTCTGATCGCTGCTGCCATCATTTACCATGATAACTTCCCATGGGTTGCTATAGTCATTTAACGCATTGTGGATAGTTTCGAGTAAGGGCGCGACATTGTCTTGTTCATTGTATATGGGAACCACAAGTGATAATTGGCAGGCTTGTACTGGGCTAGGGAATTCATCCATCATTGTTAAATCTCTTTGTTGGGGTGGCCAATCGATTAATCATGCGAATGTGTTATGCCAGTAGGACTGAATCGACTAAATAAATAAGCTGCGACGATGCCCAGTATGCTACCGATCAATATGCCAACCACAACTTGGCTTGGATAGTGATGGCCTAAATAAATTCGCGAAAGGGCTACTATAACTGAAATTGTCAACAAGCCAAAGAATAGAGGCTTAGAACGCAATATCAAGGCCAGGAAAAAACTTAAGCAAAAGAAATTTAATGCATGATTTGATGGCATGCCATCATAGCGTGCACCACAATCAGGATATACACCTGCAATCACATGGCGCAAAATTCCTGGCAAATCCACACAGGGACGTGCCTGCGCAAACCAGGATTTCAAGGCAGCACCGAGGCTGTCGCTAAGTACAATAAGTAGTATCGAAAAAATAAAAATATTAAAGCCTGGGCGTTTATAGCCATAAATTAAATATGCGCCAATGATTAAACCAAGTGGCAATGCAAACGTAGTTTTGCTGCTAGCAAAATAAAATAATTTATCCAGCCAGGGGTTGGCCCAGGACTGGTTGATCCACAAAAGTATAGCTTCATCCATGGCTTTTTCTCCGAATTAAAAAACTCAATAGGCCACTGATAATGGACATGCCCAAAATAAATAAATGTAAATTGATCGCTGCTTGTAAAATAGCTTGCGGTGCCAGCTTGAACAAAGCCAGGCCTGCGGCAACGCCGGCTTCATAGGTGCCAAATCCAGCGATTCCGTGAATGGGTAATACTGATGATAAGTCACCGCCAATGGCGCCAAACCATGCGGCGCTTAGTGGCATAGGAGAAAAAAGTGTTAGAAACCATGCCAGTAAGCCTAACTTAAGCAGCCAATTGAAAAACGACCAAAATAATGAGCGCCAGAAAGCTTTTTGGTGCTGCGGTAAACCTTGGTGGAGTTTCTCAACTGTGTTGCCAAAGCGAGTAGGTAAAAGATTTTGCAGTCTTGAAAAAAAGCTAGTTTGATAGTGAAACAGTAACCAGGGCAAAGGTAGAATCAAAATCAAAAGTGTGATGACGCTAGATGCGCCTAACCACCACTGCAACAAATAAATCGAAAAAATAAACAAACAATATAAATCGAGCAGGCGAAACCATAGCAACGCGCTTGCTGATTGGCGTATATCTAGCTTGAAGAAATGTTTGAGTAACACTGGAAAACTAAGCTCACCACTGCGCATGGGTAGCAAATTGTTATACATATTGTGTTGCAAGGTGATTTTCAAACATAGTAAAAAGTCGTTGCGTTGCATATTGAAATAGTCATAAAGACGAATGCTGCGGATGGTGTAACTGAGGGCCATAATGGCAATCATGAGTAGCAGTGTTTGATAAGGCAGCGCTTGCCAGGGTTGAAGTAATTGTTGCAGGTTAATGTTTTGGCTGGCAATCCATAGCAGCGCGCCCAAAAACATGGCGCCAAACAATATGCGAATAAGAAGTGATTTTGAATTGAAACTAGTTTGCATGTTCGTACTAAGTTATGATGGTTTATTATAGCCTATCGTGTTGAGTTGTGCAGATTAAATTGCAGAGGAATTGGTATTAAGTGAGCTCGCCCTTTAAATATTTCGAGACCATGACTGAAATCAGTGTATTGCGTCTACTGCTGATTGTGTGTCTTTTTGTGGCATTTTATTTGAATATTTATAATGTACCCCTGTTTGATCTCGATGAAGGCGCATTCAGTGAAGCAACGCGCGAAATGTTTGAGCGTGGAGATTTTATTTCAACCTACCTGAACGGTGAGCCGCGGTATGACAAGCCAATCTTGATTTATTGGTTGCAGGCTTTGAGCGTTTCGGTTTTCGGAGTCAATGAGTTTGCTTTTCGTTTACCATCAGCCCTAAGCGCAAGTGCCTGGGTTTTGGGTTTGGTGTGGTTTGCGCGATTTTGGATGGATGAAAAACAAGCCTTGTTTGCCGGCATTATGTTGGCTTGCAGTTTGTCAATTAGTGTTATTGGTAAAGCAGCAACAGCCGATGCATTGCTGAACTGTTTATTAGCTTTTAGTATGTTTTTTCTTTTCTTGCATTTGCATAACGGTGGGCGTCAACGGTTGTGGTTGTTTTATTTATTTGCATCGCTTGGTTTTTTGGCGAAAGGGCCGGTCGCGCTTGTGGTTCCGGGGGCAGTGAGTTTTCTTTATTTGCTCAGTAAAAGGCGCTGGCGAGATTGGTTTTTGCTGGCATTTAATCCGGTGGGAATTGTTATCTTCCTGGTGGTTGCTATGCCGTGGTATGTGCTGCAGTATCAAGCCAAAGGCTGGGAATTTATTCAAGGTTTTTTTCTGCAACATAATGTTGATCGTTTTCAAGGTGCCATGGAAGGTCACTCAGGTGGGCTGATTTATTATGTGCCAGTGGTGTTATTGGCGCTAATGCCATTTACAATTTTAGTGTTCAAAGTATTCGCCAATTTTCGATTGGTATTGAAAAATGATTTGCAATTATTTTTAGTTATTTGGTTTTTGTTTGTATTGGTCTTTTTTTCATTGTCTGGAACTAAACTGCCGCATTATGTAAACTATGGATTGACCGGTTTGGTTTTGTTAATGACGATTTATTTGCATGATGTTAAAAAACATTTTTGGCTGTTTTTGCCTATCATTCTATTTTTTGTATTAATGTGGTTGCTTCCGGATCAATTGGCTGTTCAGGCGCTCAATGAACGAGATGATTATTTTCGATTGGCTTTAAGCGACATGGATACGCAATTTGATGCGCTTTATTATGGGTTGATCGCAGTTTTGTTGCTTTTGAATGTTGCGCTACTATTTCTTAAAAAATCATCATTGCGCATTCGCTTGGCCGTCACCGGTTTAAGTTTATTGGTATTTTTAAATAGTCAATTGTTAGTCATCATGGGCAATACGATTCAAGCGCCGGTGAAGCAAGCTGCGCTTTTGGCGAAATCACAACAAATACAAACCGTGGTTATGTGGCAATTGAATATGCCGAGTTTTGCGGTGTATTTCGATCATCCCTTAGAAAAACGAATTCCACGAGCAGGCGATGTAGTTTTTACTCATCCTGTTGCACGACAACAGCTGTCTACCCATGAAGTTTTGTATGAAAAAGGCGGAGTGAGTTTGATTCGTCTGAGTCAAGTCGAAGACTCTTAATCCAGTGACTGTTTGTAAAAGTCCCAATCAAAAAAATCGCCGGGATCAGTTTTTCGACCCGGTGCTACATGGCAGTGCCCGATAATGTGATCAGCAGTAATTGCTGGATAAGCCTGTTGTAAGTCGCGAGTAATTTCAATTAAACGTACATATTGAATGTCTTCATATTTTTGCTCATCAGTACCTTCAAGTTCAATGCCGATGGAGAAATCGTTACAGCTATCGCGCCCCATAAAATTGGATTGGCCAGCGTGCCAAGCGCGTTTATGAAAAGGCACATACTGGAGGACGCTGCCATCACGGCGAATGAGTAAATGGGATGATACACGCAAATGTTTTATTTGTTCGAAAAAAGGATCAACACTTGAGTCTAGTTGATTGGTGAATAAATCCGTGATGTATGGGCCGCCAAATTTACCGGGCGGTAGACTGATTCCATGAATGATTAGCAAGCTGATATCGGTTTCATTCGCGCGATCGTCGTGATTCGGTGACAGAATGAATTCTGCTGAGTCAATCAAACCTGTGTCTTTGTTAATCATGTTCTATAAGCCGTGTAGATTAAGTCTGAGCATAAAAAATTATGTGAAATACTTGCGTACAGTATAAAAAATTTTAAAAAAGATCAGCTTAGCATATTGTCACGGTGGTTAGCTCGAAATCTTTTTCAACTGTAAAAATTTATAGCATAAAACGAGCAAGTTGTTTGCGTAGGTTTTGCGATCCGAGTCACAAAAAACATGTGTTGCTATGCTCAAAGTAAAAGTTTACCAACCGATGAAACGGGTATCTTCATTTTTTGACAAAATCGCAATAGGAGTGGTGGTAAGATGAAACTAGCCGGAACGATTAAAAAAGGGCTGGGTGTTGTGATATTAAGTGCGACATTCAGTGTGGTATCTGCAGACGAATTTGTAAATGGCTTTATCGCTGCTCAAGATCATGAATACCAGTTAGCCGCATCGACATGGGAGCCATTAGCTCGCCAAGGTCATGCGCAAGCACAATTCTTTTTAGGCATGATGTATCACAGTGGCATTGGTGGCCAACTTGACGAAGTGGCTGCTGTGAACCTTTATCACAAAGCGGCAGAAAATGGTAATTACAATGCCCAAGAATATTTAGCCGTCGCCTATCGTGAAGGTTGGTTTGGGCTGAAGCAAAGTAAAAAGAAAGCACGTTATTGGGAAAAACAATTGGACCAGAATCCAAACCGATAACTCTTATCTCTAGACAGTGGAAAGCCCGGCATTAATCGCCGGGCTTTTTTATGTGTGCGGGTGAATGTGAGTATGTTTATCTGCGCCGGATCCATGCATATGTTCGGTTTCACTAAGTGTGATAGGAATCATATGCAACTGGCCATGGCGCACACCGCGTACCGACATAACCGTATTAGCGAACTCCTGCACCGCTGCAATTGTGCCTTTGAGTATAACCACTTCCAAACAATTATCATGATCCAAGTGGACATGCATAGACGTTATAGTGAGATCATGATGCGCGTGATGCGCCGAAGTAATGCGTCCAGCTAGTTCACTTTCGTGGTGGTTGTAAACATAACTCAAATTGGCAATACAATGACCTTGTTCATTACTTTGCAGTTGTTCGCTTTGTAGCTGTTGGCGGATAATATCGCGAAAGGCTTCCGATCGATTGGAATAATTGTGCTGGCGAATATAATCGTCGAGCTGTGCGGCTAGTTTGTCTTCTATTGAAATTGTAAAGCGTTCCATGATTAAACCGGGGTGCTAAAATATAAAATACAAATAGAATTCAAGCCTAACATACGCATGAATGCAGTGGGTAGTGCTTTAGCCAACTCAATAGTTAATAAACGCCTTGAACTCGAACACCAATAATTGACGCATTGCCTACGGTGAAATCCATGCCGGGTTGCAACACATATTGATAAGTTGGTTGCAAACTTAAGTAGTCATTGAACTGGGTGGCGTAAGTGATCTCGTACACAGTTTCTGCATTAAACCACGCACGTGGTTCCATGCCGGGTTCCGCAGTATTGGGATTAGTTGGGTGAGCGGCCATAAATGCTGCTCCATGACGAACATGGATCGCTGCTGCACCAATCACATCATCGGGGCGGCCAGGGATTAGGCCTGTGTAATTAAAACCCCCTGTGTAAAATTCGGTATAGCGATTAATATCTTTAGATGCCCGCCCGGTTTTAAAAAATAAGCCCAAGGTTTCGCCAATCGATGTTTCTGCGAGGAAATATGTACCCGCATTACCTGGGCGTGGCGCAAAATCATGTAGAAATTCGCCCGTCACAGGATCGATAGCATCAGTACGGTCATCGTATTCATGGCCGGCGAAGTAGCCAGGATTTTCTTGTTTCAAATACCAGCCACCAAGCGTGACTTTTAAATAACCTTCACTGCCGGGTTCGCCTTTCACGTAACCGGCCTCGGCAATGCCAAATACACCTTCGTCGCTACTAAAGTTTAAGTCGAGGAATTTGGTGTAGTCGGTGGCAACGCCATCATATGCGCCCATACGTAAATAAGTGTTTTCGCTTAGCTCGGTGAAAAAGCGTACGCCAAAGGTAGTGGCAGGGTAGGCAGATGGCCCCGCTGCGACGCTGACAACAGTGCCCATTCCAGGAGCGCTATTGACAAAAAAGTTGGCATATTCGGAAATAACAAATTCCGAACTGGTGTCATGTACACCAATTAAAACCTGAGAGTTGCTATGTGGGAAACTATGTTCGTACCACAATTCTAAAACTTTTAATAAGTTGGGCGGTCCACCTGGATCAATACTACTTACTGCTTGTAAAGCGCCGGTGAATTGACTTGGTGATGAACCAAATGTTGCGCCAAGATGGGCGAAGAAAGTACCGTTTTTCCACAAATCCATTGCGTCGGTATCAATCTGAGCCGTATATTCCAACAGACCTGGCATCGCCGAAGTAGCGGTTTCTTGTGGTTCGCCATTTTCATCATCCATGTAAAGAATGCCT
>JAOUJM010000387.1 GCA_029883265.1 Gammaproteobacteria bacterium | reverse complement strand
CTGTCCGTGCAAACCAATCCACCGTCAGAACAAATTCCTGAGAAAATGGTTCCGTGGGTTCACCGCTTTCTTCAATGGCTACTTCGCCAGCAGAGCCCGACTCTTGTACGGGGCTAATAGGTTCTAAGCGTAAATCACTATCGATAGTGCTATGACGTGGTTGTGCCGCGGGTGCTTGTTTTTGATCGTTGCTTTTTTGTGGCTTGGTTTCTTCTTTTGGTTCAGATGTCGGTAAGCGACGAATCGAATCGCGAGCACGTTCAAAAGGATCGAGCGATAAGTTGGGAGCTCGATCTGCGCCTGATGGTAAGCGTAGTTCTGCAAAAGCATTTAAGCTAATACATGCAAGCGTAAATAATAAAATTATGCCGAATACTGGGGTTGGGTATAGCTTATGTTTGTTCATTTTGTTTAAAAGTCCCACAATCTTTAACTAGACCATATTAAATATGAAATTTCATTATTACACACTTGACGCAAAGTATGAAGAAATCTAAAATCTTCATACTTTCTGGAGTCAGTCCATGAATTGTAAGAAAATCCGTATCTTAGATGGAATTCTTGTGCTTATTGCAGGAACAATACAAGTCGCCCATTAAGGGCTACTTAAACAAACGTTATGCTTTGTGACGGATTGGGCGATACGGATGAGCCAGTTTGTTCCATCGCCAAAGGGGAGAAAAAAATGATAAATGACATTCTAAAAAGTTTAGCGGTATTTATTCTCAGTTTTTCACCATCAATAGTTTTTTCTCAAAATTTACAAGTGGTTACTTCTGTAGCGCCGATTAGCAATATAGTGGCAAATGTGGGTGCTGGCTTGATTGAGGTCCATGGCATTGTACCTGAAGGCGTGAATTCACATACCTTCGAACCCGCGCCTAGTGACGCCAAATGGCTGCGCCAAGCGGATCTAATTATTCTTAATGGCTTGGACTTAGAGATCCCTACTATTAAGCTGGCACAAAAAGTTAAACGCACTGGTGTGAATATTGTTCAACTTGGCGATCTAGCTATAGGCAAACGCGATTGGAAATTCGATTTTAGTTTTCCTGAATCTGAAGGTCACCCCAACCCCCACCTATGGCCGAACATGGCTTTAGCCATGCGTTATGCAGAATTGGCGCGTGATGCATTAGTACAATTAGATCCGACAAATCGGGACAAGTACTTTGCCAACACCACTGATTATTTACGAAAGATGAGCCATTTGGACGCTGCTATTTTCGAGTGCGTGGCGGCAATTCCCAGTCAAAACCGTCGCCTGGTGACGTATCATGATTCGTATGCGTATTTTGCACCGCGTTATGGCATGCAAGTTATTGGCGCCATACAGCCTTCAGATTTTTCACAACCAACGCCGAAGGAAGTGGGTCGTATTATTCGTCAGCTTCGTCAACAGCAAGTACCGGCTGTATTTGGTTCAGAAGTTTTTTCAAGCAAAGTGTTGCAGCAAATTGCTAAAGAAGCCAAAGCCAAGTTTATTGATGAACTTGCTGACGATGATTTGCCTCATGAGAAAAATCACCCGGAGCACAGCTTTTTAGGTATGATGAAAAATAATTTAATTGTTATGAGTAAAGCCTTGGGTGGGGATGTAAATTGTATGCAAGGTATAGACGCAAAGAATTTAATAGGCACGAGTTTTTAACGTGCCCAAACAAGACGAATTTATCGAACTCAAAGACGTTTCCGCGGGTTATCCCAATAACCCGGTTTTCACCCATTTGAATCTAAGTTTACCTCGCGGTGTGTTCGCAGGGATTGTTGGGCCTACCGGTTCCGGTAAAACTACCTTGTTGAAAACCATTTTAGGTATTCATAAGCCACATGGTGGTGTGGTGTGCTTAAATGGAATGCCGGTGCAAAAACTCAAGCCCGGTTCTATTGGTTATGTGCCGCAATTGGAAACTGTGGACTGGAGTTTTCCCGTGACCGTGGAACAGGTGATCTTAATGGGCTTGTTTACTAACCGTACTTACCTGCCGTGGGTGACTAAACACGAGCGTCATCAAGTGGCGCATTTAGCGGAACGTTTAGGAATCGCGAGCGTATTAAAACAGCATATTCGTGACATTTCCGGTGGCCAGCAACAACGAGCCTTTCTTGCACGTGCATTAATTAATAACCCGGACTTATTGGTTTTGGATGAGCCCACTTCGGGCGTTGATATTAAAACTCAGCACGATATTTTGCATATTCTTGGTCACTTAAACAAAGATGGCATAAATATCATCATGACCACACATGACTTAACCTCAGTGGCTACGCACGTGCCTACGGTTATTTGTTTTAATCAAGCATTAATTGCGCACGGTAAGCCTAAAGAAGTGTTTACCCAGGAAATTTTGTCGAAGACCTATGGTGGTGAGTTAATGGTGGTGGAACATGAAGGCCAATTGTTAGTGGCCTATAATCGAATGATGCATTGAGTATGATTGAATTATTATTTGAACCCTTTGAATTTGAATTTTTTCGTCACGGTTTTTATGCGGCGCTCATGGTGGGTCTATTGTGCGGAGTAATCGGCGTATTTATTGTGTTACGTGGAATGAGTTATATCGGTCATGGTTTGTCTCATGCTGCGTTTGGTGGTGCGGTGTTAGGGTACGTGCTTCATGTTAATTTTTATGTAGGCGCGGGTGTGGCGGGATTTCTCGCGGCGGTGTTAATCAATCAACTGGCTAAAGGAAAAAAAATAAAATCTGATGCGGCGATTGGAATTGTCACCACGGCATTCTTTGCCTTGGGCGTGGCCTTAATCAGTCGTGTACGTGAATTCACGCAAAGTTTTGAAGCCGCTTTGTTCGGAAATATTTTGGGCGTGACTAACGCAGACTTATGGGTGATATTTTTAGTGATGCTGTTGGTGGTTGCAGCGGTTTTCTTTTTTTACAAACCATTATTGTTCTCAACGTTTGATGCAGATACCGCATGTGTTTTTGGTATTAAAACCGAAATGATGCAATTATTATTTTCTTTATTACTGGCATTTTCGATTATTGCATCTATGAATATTGTGGGTGTGACCATGATAGCTGCTGCCTTAATCATTCCTGCGTCGACGGCGCGCATGATCAGCGATAGTTTCAGTCATATGTTGATTATTTCAGCCATTCTCGGTGCATTTATTGGATTGGGAGGCATGTATAGTAGTTATCACTTGGACGCAGCCTCAGGTGCAACCATTGTATTGTTAGGTGCGAGTGTGTTCAGTTTGGTTTTGTTTATTAAATTTATTCAGGATAAACGCCAGTTACAACAGCAAGTACATGTGCATAATGGTGTGGCCCA
>JAOUJM010000436.1 GCA_029883265.1 Gammaproteobacteria bacterium | reverse complement strand
AGTATTGTTGCCGCATCATTACGTCGTCAGTGATCAAAATCTCACAATTCCGGATGTGCCCCATGAATTTGAATTGAACATACAAACCAAAATCAAACCTCAAGAAAATACGGCGTTGGAAGGTTTATACAAATCGAGTGGTATGTTTTGCACGCAATGTGAAGCCGAAGGTTTTCGTCGCATTACTTATTATGTTGATCGCCCCGACGTTATGTCCGTCTACACCACTCGAATCATCGCCGATAAAACCCGGTACCCAGTTTTATTATCCAACGGAAATCTGGTAGAGAGCGGCGATAGTGATAATGGTCGTCATTGGGTGCAATGGCATGACCCGCATCCTAAACCGAGTTATTTATTCGCCTTAGTCGCGGGTGATTTGGTCTGCAAAGAAAGCAAATACACGACTTGGTCTGATCGTGACGTGACCATACGCTTATACGTGGAAGCCGTGAACGAAGATAAATGTGATCATGCATTGGCGAGTTTGAAAAAATCCATGCAATGGGATGAAGATGTCTATGGTCGTGAATACGATTTGGATATTTTCATGATTGTTGCTGTCAATGATTTTAATATGGGCGCCATGGAGAACAAGGGATTGAATATTTTCAATTCGGCATGTGTGTTGGCGAAGCCGGAAACTGCCACCGATGGTGATTTTGAAAATATCGAAGGCATTATTGCGCATGAGTATTTTCATAATTGGAGTGGCAATCGTGTGACCTGTCGCGATTGGTTTCAATTGAGTTTGAAAGAAGGTTTCACTGTTTTTCGTGATCAACAATTTTCAGCAGACATGGGTTCGGCTGCGGTGAAACGCATTGCTGATGCGAATATTTTACGCACAGCACAATTCCCTCAAGATGCCAGTCCGATGGCGCATCCAGTGCGACCTGATAGTTATATTGATATCAGCAACTTCTACACGGTTACCGTCTATAACAAAGGGGCGGAAGTAGTTCGCATGTTACACACTTTGCTTGGTGATCAAGGTTTTCGCAAAGGCACGGATTTATATTTTGAGCGTCATGACGGTCAGGCGGTGACCACCGATGATTTTGTGCGTGCGATGGAAGATGCAAATAAAGCAAAGTTCGATCAATTTCGTTTATGGTATAGCCAAGCAGGCACACCGACCATTAAAGTGCACCGTGAATATGATGCAGTTGAAAAAGAATATTTTGTTACGCTCACCCAAACAACGCCAGCAACGCCAGGACAAGAGTATAAACAGCCATTCCATATTCCCATTAGCATGGGTTTGTTGGATCAAAGTGGAGTGGATTTATTATTAAAACTACGCACACCAACCAATGTGCGGGAATTGCCTCGTGGTATTGTTGAATTAAAAGAACAAGAACAAACCTTTTGTTTTACTGGTGTTGAACAGGAACCAACGCCATCAATTTTACGGGGATTTTCCGCGCCTGTGAAAATTGATATCAATTACAGCGATGACGAACTCATGTTTCTTATGGCGCATGACAGCGATGAATTCAATCGTTGGGAAGCCGGGCAGTTATTGGCGATTCGTTTAATTAATCAGTTGCTTGATGCACGCCGCGATAATCAGCCCTTAACTTTACCGGATAAGTTTGTCGACGCATTTGCGAAAGTATTAAAGCATCCAGAATTGGACAAGGCGCTCATAGCTCAGGCGCTTGCCTTGCCTAACGAAATCTATCTGGGCGAGCTACAACAGCAAATCGATCCGCTGGGCATTCATGCCGTACGTGACTATATTGCTGAGCAACTCGCACAGGCTTTAACAAGTGATTTTGAACAAGTGTATCTCGCTAATCATGACAGTGGCGCCTATCGTTTTAATGCGAATGCCGTGGGTCGGCGCAGTTTGAAAAATTTATGTATGCATTATTTAATGCGTTTAAACAACGAAGGTATATACGACCTTGCGATCAATCAGTTTGAAAACGCTAACAATATGACCGATAGTTTAGCGGCGCTAAATGCATTAGTGAATAGCCAATGCGAGACCCGTCAAGATTTTTCTGATCGCTTTTACCAACAATGGCAAAATGATCCATTAGTCGTGGACAAATGGTTTTCGATTCAAGCACGATCTGATCGCGAGAATGCCATCGATGATATTATTCAACTGGTTGATCACCCGGCATTTGAATTGAAAAATCCAAATAAAGTGCGTGCGGTTATTGGTAGTCTCGCTTTTGGCAATCCGTCACAATTCCATCATGAATCAGGCAAGGCATATGAATTTGTGGCACACTATGTCAAAGAGTTAAGTCAGCTAAATCCACAAATGTCCGCTCGCCTGGCCAACGCATTCTTACAATGGCGACGCTTTGATGAATCCCGTCAAGGTCAAATGCAGCAACAATTGGAAAGCATTATCGCCCAAGACAACCTGCCAAAAGATGTTTATGAAGTGGTGAGTAAAGCCTTGCAATAAACGGTATGGCAAACCAATTATGATAACCGATTTGAGTACTTATCCATTTAACACAGA
>JAOUJM010000168.1 GCA_029883265.1 Gammaproteobacteria bacterium | reverse complement strand
AGCTCACGGGAGTGCCGCCGGCGCGTTTTAAAACTTCACCGCCGAGACCCGGTATACGCATTTTGAGCCCCTTGAGATCGTCAACCGCTTTGATTTCTCGATTAAACCAACCGGCCATTTGCACACCGGTACTGCCCGATGCTGTTGGAATCAAACCAAAAGGCTTATAAGTCTCTTCCCATAAGGCCATGCCGTCACCGTGATATAACCAAGCATTCATTTCTTGTGCTGTAAAGCCAAAAGGAACAGCAGCAAAAAATTGTGCGGCTTCACTTTTGCCTTTCCAATAATAAGCAGCTCCATGCCCCATTTGCGCTGTGCCTTGACTGACAGCATCGAAAATTTCAAGTGCAGGTACCAGTTCATTGGCACCGTAGACTTTGATTTGTAAACGCCCGCCTGACATTTCTGTAATTAATTGCGCAAGATAATTGGCGCCAGTACCTAAACCAGGAAAGTTTTTGGGCCAGGTGGTGACCATTTTCCATTTGAGTGTGGTTTTAGCGTGAACCGCAGGGGTCAAGGCTGCGCTACTTGCAAGCAGACTACCTGCACCAAGATTCTTAACAAATTTACGTCTATCCATGCTCCATCCTCATTTCGTGAATTGCTTTTGCGCTGATACTACCGTGCTCTGGGCAAGCAGTAAACGTTGAAACAAAAACGGCCCGCATAAGGGCCGTTGTTATGTTTTCTTGTGAAGAAATCTTATTTGTCGTATTCAGATTCAGCAGAAATATGATGCAAGCTTAAATCGGCACCATTGAATTCCTGTTCTTTATCCAAGCGAATACCAACCATTGCTTTAATTACTCCATAAATTATGAATCCGCCGACAAAGGCGATGATTACCCCAAGTAAGCTACCGACCAATTGTGCGCCCAAGCTCACACCGCCCATGCCGCCCATGGCTTTGCTACCAAAAATACCTGCTGCAATTCCGCCCCAGACACCACATAAACCGTGTAAAGGCCAGACGCCTAAGACGTCGTCGATCTTCCAGCGGTTTTGTGTGAGGGTAAAGGTAATGACGAATAAACCGCCGGCGACCGCACCAATGGCCAAGGCACCTAATGGGTGAACCAAATCAGATCCAGCGCAAATAGCGACTAAACCAGCGAGCGGCCCATTGTGAACAAAACCCGGGTCGTTCTTTCCAATAAATAAAGCCGCAAGAATACCGCCGGCCATGGCCATGAGTGAATTAAGTGCAACTAATCCACTGACACCTTCGACTGCTTGCGCGGACATTACATTAAATCCAAACCAGCCAACGGTTAAAATCCACGAACCCAATGCAAGAAAAGGTATGCTAGATGGTGGGTGGGCATAAATTTCACCGCCTTTACCATAACGACCGGTACGCGCGCCCAATAAAATGATCGCTGCAAGAGCAATCCAGCCGCCGACGGCATGAACCACGATGGAGCCGGCAAAATCATGAAACTGCGCGCCAAAGGTCGCTTCTATCCACGCTTGAATGCCAAAATTTCCATTCCAGGTAATGCCCTCGAAAAAAGGATAAACCAAAGCAACAATAAAAAAAGTGGCGACCATTTGTGGATAAAACCGTGCTCGCTCGGCAATTCCGCCGGAAATAATCGCTGGAATTGCGGCAGCAAAGGTTAACAAAAAGAAAAATTTCACCAGATCGTAGCCATTATTAATAGACAATGCTTCGGCGCTCACAAAAAATGTGGTGCCATAAGCTACCGTAGTACCAATGAAAAAATAGCCAATAGTCGATGCCGCAAAGTCGGTCATAATTTTCATAAGACCGTTGACCTGGTTTTTTTTGCGTACAGTTCCCACTTCAAGAAACGCGAATCCTGCATGCATCGCCAAAACCATTATCGCGCCCATTAAGACAAAAAAGACATCGCTGCCTGATTTTAGTGCTTCCATAATCATCCTCTGTCGAATTTTTTTAAATTTATTCCTTTAGAGCAGGTTTCATGCCCATGATTGGGTCATATAATCAATGACTTAGAGCAGTGTCCTCGATAAAAATGCACTAATTCTGTGCTTTGTTGAGATAATACAAATTCAGCGCACCACTGTAGTGCGCAATAGATTTCTGGACGCAAAATTTTGAATATTTATGAAGCGTAGAAAATTATTGCCAGTGTCAATGCACTAAACTGAATCAATCCACAAGCCGCTGATGCCAGCGATTCCCTGGGCGCCAGCATCAAATGCCAGAGGAAGGTGTTCGGTGCTCATACCGCCTAAAGCATAAACCGGAATTTTTGCATTGGCCACTAAGCGCTGAAATCCATTCCATCCCAGAAGAAATGCATCCGAGTGAGAATTGGTTTCTAATACGGCTGAGAGAAAAACAAAATCTACACCGATTTTTTCAGCATGTTCAATTTCGTATTCGGTGTGGCAGGAAGCACTCAACCATTTGTCAGGACTAATTGGTCGCGTTTTACATGCTAACAAATCGTGACTACTTAAATGTAACCCATCGGCGCGCACTTGTTCGACTAAATCTGCATCGCCGTAAACTAATAATTGAGAATCATAAATTGCGCATAAGGCATTAACTTTTTGTGCTAGATTTTTGTATTCATGAGTATCGAGGGATTTGGCACGTAGAACAATTAAGTCGATTCCGGTAATGAGTGTGTTGACAAGTTTTTGTAAAAAAAAGTCTGTTTGCTTGCCTGGATCAGGTGTGATCAAGCAACGCGGTGGTAAACGTAATGCTGTAATAATCGGATGATTGGCAGCAGGAAATTCATGTTGTAATAGTTCGTCCTCGCTAACCCACTTTACCTCTTGGTTTTCTAAGCCAGTGGCTTCACCACTAAAGCTTTCCACTAGCCAAACATCGAGTAAGATTTTTTTGTCGGCATAATCATGTTTGATTTGAATAAAGGGGCGGGCACGGTTGATATTGAGATTAACTTCTTCTTTGATTTCGCGCTTTAAGGCATCAAGCGCTGTTTCATTGTTTCCAACTTTACCACCTGGGAATTCCCATAAGCCACCTTGATGCAGGTGCGCTGGACGTTTGGCGATTAGAAACGTGTGCTTGCGATGAAGCACTGCGGCGACTACATGAATACGGTTTTCATCCATGGTTTAGGCTTTAGATTTCTCGTTAGTGGTTTTGCTTTCACTTTTAAAGCTGAGCACAATCAATAATACAGCGCCTACTGAAATAGCCGAGTCAGCAATATTAAATGCTGGCCAATGAGCATTGCCCACATAAACATCGAGAAAATCGATAACATAACCTAATCGAATTCGATCAATAACATTGCCGATGGCGCCACCAACAATCATGGATAATGCGATCGCATTGAGTTTTTCATGTTTAGGTAATTTATGTAGCCAAAACATAATGAAAATACTGACTCCGATTGCCAGCACGGTGAAAAACCATCGTTGCCAGCCACCTGCATCACTTAAAAAGCTAAATGCCGCGCCGGTGTTATGCATGAGGGTTAAATTAAATCCTGGAAACACAGAAACCGGTGTGAACATCATTAAATTGGATGCGGCTGCAATTTTAGTGATTTGATCCAAGATAATAATGATTAAAGATAACCAAAGCCATTTTAACATTATGCATACCGCCTTTTTTCGCCATCACCGGCTACATTCTCAATACAGCGCCCACAAAGTTCTGGGTGCTCACCATTAGCGCCCACATCTTCTTGATGATGCCAGCAACGCACGCATTTTTTATGTTCGGATGCGGCAGCCTGAATCCAAATTTCATCACCATTTTGTAAGACGACATGTTTTGCTTGGCCTGGTGGTGTTTCAACTTTATGAATACGAGCGTCTGATGTGATTAAAACAAACCGTAGTTCGTCTTCGAGCTGTGATAGTCGTTGGAAAATTTCGCTACCACAATAAATATTCACTTCAGCATCCAAGGATGAACCAATATCTCCAGCAACACGAAGTTGCTCTAGTTCTTTAGAAACTGCGATTCGGGTTTGTAAAATTTCCTGCCAAAAGCTCAAATTAAAATTAGAGTCTTGTTGCACTTGTGGTAGTTCATACCAGGTCTCAAGGAATACGGATTCACTGCGTTGACCGGGAATAAAGCGCCACATTTCGTCGGCGGTAAAACTTAAAATCGGTGCAATCCAACGACAGAAGGCTTCCATCATATGGTACATGGCGGTTTGTGCTGAGCGACGCGCCTGGCTGTTTTCTTGAGTTGTGTATTGGCGATCTTTCAAAACGTCGAGATAAAAACCGCCGAGATCCACCGAGCAGAAATTATGTACTTTTTGATAAATTAAATGAAACTCATAACAATCATAGGCATCGCGAATTTCTGTTTGTAATTGGTCGCAGCGAGCAATCGCCCATTGATCGAGTGCTAAAAGTTCGCTAGCGGGTAAACTATTTTCTGCAGGATCGAAACCATGTAAGTTAGCCAATAAAAATCGGGCGGTATTACGAATACGACGATAGGCATCACCTGTGCGTTTAAAGATTTCATCGGTGCAAGTCATTTCATTTCGATAGTCAGTTGCCGCAATAAACAAGCGCAATACATCCGCACCGAGGCTGTTATTAATTTCTTGCGGTAGAATAGAATTGCCGATGGATTTTGACATTTTGTGACCCTTGGCATCGACAGTAAAGCCGTGGGTCAAGGCGGCTTTATAAGGTGCACGACCTTTAATTGCTACCGATGTTAATAATGAAGATTGAAACCAACCGCGATGTTGATCTGAACCTTCTAAATATAAATCTGCAGGAAACGCGAGTTCTTCGCGTTCATCAATCACAGCAAAATGTGATACGCCTGAATCAAACCAAACATCCAAGGTGTCTGATACTTTGACATAGTTTTCCGCATCGGCGCCTAAGAGTTCTACTGCATCTAAATCAAACCAGGCATCAATACCTTGTTTCTCGACACGTTGTGCCACTTGCTCGATTAAATCTGAGGTATTAGGATGCAGTTCGCTGGTATCTTTGTGCACAAACAAGGCAATCGGTACACCCCATGTACGCTGGCGTGAAATACACCAGTCAGGCCGGTTAGCCATCATGGCACTAATACGCGCTTTGCCCCAGTCTGGAATCCAGTCTACATCTTCGATGGCTTGGTTAGCTTGATCGCGTAAACCTGCTTGCTCCATGCTAATAAACCATTGCGGTGTTGCGCGGAAAATAATGGGTGTTTTGTGTCGCCAACAATGAGGATAAGAATGATCTAACGCTTGTGCATGAACCAAATTGCCTTTGAGTTTCAATGTTTCGATAACACTGTCATTGGCTTTAAACACGTGTTGTCCGGCAAATAATTCCGTGCCTTCGATAAATACGCCATTGGGTCCCACAGGATTGTCGATGGGTAGGTGGTAGCGACTGCCAGCCACATAATCTTCCTGTCCATGGGCGGGTGCGGTATGTACCGCTCCGGTACCCGCATCGGTGGTGACGTGGTCGCCGAGAATAATCGGTACCTGTTTGTCGTAAAAAGGATGTTGCAGTTTTAAATTTTCCAGTGCTGCACCCTTGCAATAAGCAACGACTCGATGTTCTTCAAAACCCCAACGCCCCAATGCATCTTTGTGCAAGGCTTCTGCTAATAACAATCGTTCAGTGCCATGTTCGCCGACACATTCGACTAGGCAATAATCCAATTCAGGGTTAAGTGCTACAGCTTCGTTAGCAGGTAAGGTCCATGGCGTGGTGGTCCAGATCACCACAGAAATCGGTCCTTTGCCGGGACTATTTTCCACATGGTGACAGGCGTTAATAAATGCAGCGTCATCTAAAACTGCAAACCGCACATCAATTGCTGGGGAATGTTTGTCTTTATATTCAACTTCGGCTTCTGCTAAGGCAGAACCACAATCGGAGCACCAGTGCACGGGTTTGAAGCCTTTGTGCATATGACCTTTTTGAATGATTTTTCCTAAAGCGCGAATTTCATCGGCTTCGAATTGAAAGTTCATGGTAAGATAGGGATTGTCCCAATCGCCTAAAATACCTAAGCGTTTAAAATCCTCTCGTTGTTTGTTTACTTGTTTTTGTGCATATTCACGACAGGCCGCACGAAATTTCTTTGCATCGACCTTAACGCCGGCCTTACCGATTTTCTTTTCCACTTGTAGTTCAATTGGTAAACCGTGACAGTCCCAACCAGGAATATAGGGTGCGTCAAAACCGGAAAGGTTTTTTGATTTGATAATAATATCCTTGAGCACTTTATTAACCGCATGGCCTAAATGAATATCACCATTGGCGTAGGGAGGTCCATCGTGCAAGGTGAAAATCGGACGGCCTTTGGCTTTCGCCCGTTGTTTGCCGTACAAATCGTCGTTTAACCACGTTTTTAGCATTTGTGGTTCACGTTGCGGTAAACCTGCTTTCATCGGAAAAGCGGTTTTGGGAAGATTTAAACTGTCTTTATAGCTGCTCACGGTTTTTGCTTTCTGGTTTGAATTGGGTAATTGTCTATTATGAGTTGCCTAAGGCGCTTTGCCAATGGCTATGCCGTTTTCAAGTAACCATTGGCGTGCTTGATCACTGTCTTTTTCAATCTGTGCCACTAATGCTTGCAAAGAATCGAAACGTTGTTCGGCGCGAATAAAATGTAAAAAATTGACTTTCACATGGCGACCATAAATATCGCTGGAAAAATCCAAAATATGCGGTTCGAGTAATTTTTTTATGCCGTCCACTGTGGGACGGGAACCAATATTTGCCACAGCGCCCAATGGCGCCGAGTCTATGCCTTCAACACTTACGGCAAATACACCGCTTACCGGGGCAGTTTTACCCCGCAAATGAATATTGGCCGTGGGAAAACCAATGGTTCGACCACGTTTATCACCATGAGCGACTCGACCGGCAAGGAAATAATGATGTCCGAGTAAGGCATCCATTTGTGTGCAATCACCTTTGGCCAAGGCATCGCGCACGCGGGTACTGCTAATACGTTGGCCTTGATATTCCACCGTCGGTGTGTCTTCTAAGCCGAAGCCAAAATCCCTTGCTGCTTGTTGCAATAATGTAATATCGCCACGGCGTTGATGGCCAAACCGAAAATCATCGCCAACAACTAAATGTTTAACCTGTAGGCCTTGCACAAGAATTCTTTGAATAAAATCCTCGGCACTTAGGCTGGCGAGTTTGGCGTTAAAACGCAGGCATAACACTTTGTCCACGCCCAATTCCTTAAAACGTTCCATTTTTTCGCGAAATCGCATAAGACGTGCTGCCGCCTTATCACCGGCAAAAAATTCTTGGGGATAGGGCTCGAATGTTATGAGAACTGTTGGTGCGGATAATTCAAGGGCTTTTTGTTGAATTCGCTCAATAATGGCCTGATGACCCCGGTGTACCCCATCGAAATTACCGATTGTTGCAACACTGCCGCCTTGTAGGGGCTGTAAATTGTGTAGTCCGCGTATTATTTCCATAAGAGAGATTCGCAAAAAGCGCTTATTATAGCCTAAGAAGCATCTAACTTGAGTAAAGGTTTCAGTTTTATGCCCATGAGAATGAGGCTGATGAAATAAACCGCTGCGCCCAGGGCAATATATGCCATTAAATGCCATATCCGTGTGAAATTGTCCCAGCTGGCCCAAACTGCGAGAGGTTCCGCGATATAAAATAATATCCCTCCCATCATTCCAGCAGCGAGAAAAATACGCAGAGCATAAAATAACCAGCCAGGGTCAGGACGAAAAAAGCCTTGTTTGCGCAATGTGCGGTAAAGCAACAAGGCGTTTATAAATGCAGAAGCTGCAGTAGCCAGTGCCAGACCTACGTGGGCTCCCTGAAAATCGCTCATGACCAAGGGCACAACAAAGGCGATATTCAAAATCATATTAAGAACCATGGCGATAATGCCAATTTTCACTGGTGTTTTTGTATCCTGGCGGGAATAAAATCCTGGGGCCAATACTTTGACCAATATAAATCCCAATAAGCCAAGCGAATAAGCCATAAGGCTGAGACTGGCCATATAGACATCGTTCTGAGTAAACGCACCGCCATAAAACAAAGTGGCAAGCATAGGGGCTGCTAAAACCGCCAGACCGACTGCCGCAGGGGTGCCGACTAAAAACACTAAACGCAATGCCCAGTCTAGGGTATGAGAAAAGGTTTCTAATGAAGAAGTTGCATGGTCTTTGGATAATTTAGGCAAAATAACCGTGGCTAGTGCTATGCCAAATACACCTAGGGGAAATTCAACTAGCCGATCAGAATAATAGAGCCAACTAATACTGCCAGTGACAAGAAATGAGGCGATTAATGTATCGAGCAGTAAATTGATTTGCACCACTGAAGAACCAAAAATAGCGGGTAGCATGAGTTTCATGATACGGCGGACGCCTTCGTGTTGCCCGCCCCAGCGCGGTCGCGCTAACTTGCCCATGCGCCACAGGAATGGGAACTGAAATAATAATTGGCTCAAGCCTGCAAAAAATACCCCCCAGGCTAGGGCTACAATAGGTTTTTCCATTTGTGGCGCCAGCCAGATTGCTGCACTAATCAGACAAACATTAAGCAGTACCGGGGTGAATGCAGGAACCGCAAATCGACCATAACTATTTAATATGGCGCCGGCAAAAGCGGTTAAGGCGATGAAAAACAGATAAGGAAAGGTCAGTTTGAGCATTTCCACAGCAAGATCGTATTTCTCAGGTTCGTCAAGAAAGCCTGGTCCAAAGACCATAATTAGCAAAGGAGCCGCGACTACACCAATCAAGGTAATCACCAGCAAAATCAAACCAAAAGTGCCCGCTACACGATCAATAAGCTCTTTAACCTCAGCTTCGGATTTGTTTTCTTTGTAATCGGTGAGAACGGGAACAAAAGCTTGAGAAAAGGCGCCTTCAGCAAACAGGCGACGTAGAAAATTAGGGATTTTGAAAGCGACAAAAAAAGCGTCTGTGGCGGCATCGGCGCCAAATATACGCGCAAATACCATGTCACGGACAAATCCCAACACTCGAGAAATCATGGTCATGGCACTAACCACGGCTGTCGATTTGAGTAATCGCTTGCTCAAAACTATCCTTTTTTGAATATCGTGTGGCCCGCAGAATAAGCCTAAATACCTGTTTATACAAGCAAAACAAGTGCAAGCTTGAGGTCTTGCGAGGATGTCCTAGTATTAAGATCTCAGCAAACTAATCTTGTCTCCCTAAGTCGTTGATTTTTAGTTTAATTAGTTTCTATTCTTCGGTTGACACTGAGGCGCAAAATCCGCATAATTGCGCGTTCTTTGCAACCCGAGTTTTAAGGAGAAGTCCCTTGGCGAATTCCGCACAAGCGAAAAAACGAGCAAAACAAAACGAAAAGCGTCGTTTACATAACGCCAGTATGCGTTCCGCAATGCGTACAGCGATTAAAAAAGTTCGTTATGCATTAGCAGACGGTAAAAAAGATGATGCCGCGACTGCTTTCAAAGCTGCTGTTCCAGTGATTGATAGCATGGTCGGTAAAGGCCTTGTTGCACGAAACACTGCTGCCCGTTACAAATCTCGTTTAAACGCCCAGCTTAAAGCTATTTAAGCAGCACAGTATTCGACTCGGGAAATGCCATTTCGGTATTTCCTGAGTTTGTTTATTGCCAGCCCCCTATCTTTTATCTTTAGCGGTATATTTTCACAAAATAATTCGTTATGCTTGCAGCGTTACGTTAGTTTTTGTAGCGGTATATGCGGCATATCAATGTACAGCTTTTAAGTGTCGGCATTGAAAGACACAACGGCATAATAAATAGTAATTGAGCATCCATATGAGAAATTCTATTCGCCTTCTTATTTTTTTAATTTTTTTATTCCAAGTGCTAGCGGTGCAGGCGGAAGAGACAGTGAAAGCCATGGTCTTAAACTTAGACCGGGAAGCATACATAGGCTTTGCTATTGGTAAGAAAAAAAATCTTCTTTACGAAATTCAAACGTCCTTCCGGACTGACTTATATACTGAGGAATTAAATGATACTCAAACCTGTAAGCAAACGTCTGAATTAGTATTTACTTCATCGATAGGTGTTCGAAG
>JAOUJM010000435.1 GCA_029883265.1 Gammaproteobacteria bacterium | reverse complement strand
TCGGAATTTTTTCGGTGTCTTCCCCGGTTTTTGCGAGCCAGGCCTACAAGAAGTGTTCGACGGACGCCACAGAAAAACTCGAAAATACAGATGAAGTTTGGATAGACAGCGAGGCTTTTTTGCAAAAAACAGCGTTGATATTAAGCAGTCACGATGGTGCTATCGACAAATTGCAAGTGAACTCAGCAATAGAGCTTTATACTGGAAGTTTTATTCCTGACAGCATGAAACCTTTAGTGCTAGGTAAGCGAAAGCAGCTTGAGCAACAATTTTCGAGTCTGATTCATAGATTTGTGCGTGAAACCACACAGGAGCCAATCTCTCCATGGAAGATACGGATTCTCGAACGGGCCATCGAGCTGTGCCCGCATAATCATCAATTCTACGAATTACTGGCGCCTCTCTACAGAACCAACGGTCAGGAATATAACGCACGTAAAATGGAAACGCATATTTCCAATATGCTTGATGCGACGACACCGGCTTTCCTCGAAATATAAGTGAAAACTGGAGGAATAAGAAATACAACAAAAAACAATCGGGTCAGAACCGCAGCTGTCTCATAAATTCGTAGTAGACAGAGTTGCCTCCAATCCATTTGCTTATCCGGATTGGCTGGATGCCTCAATAGCAAATCAAAAAAATGCATCACTCAAACAAATTGACTTGTAGCAAATACGGCACACCTTGGAAAATGAGTTTGGATTCGCTAATAAAACGCACAAATTGCACAAACAAATAGTTGCATAGAGTAATCCATAGATACATGAGCGACGAACAAAGTTGACTTAATTCTATTTGATTGCATGACCTCGCTTTCCAGAAGAGACCTCACCCAATTGTTCATTTTGTTATTTCCACGACTCGCTTTGGTTGTGTCGAATACTCAATTGCAAGGCAATTTCACTGGCTGTTTTTACTGATGTTTTCATCAACCAACGTAGTGCCAATGCCAATACCAGTATTCACAGCTTAATTCAAACGATTAAAGCCAACCCAATTGAACTGTTTATGTATTTGAACAAGCGGTTACCTAAAGCACAGACGATGGAGCAAATTGCGGCTTTGTAAGCAATAAGAAAAGCCGAAGAACCGAAAAATAACTGTGATATATACAGATATAAAACATAGCCAAAGGTGCAATAAAACGAGTAAAAATAGCTGGCTTGTATAATAACTATTGAGTGGCTGCATAACGCCGCACAATACAATCATGGTATTAATATCGATGTTAAGTGATTGTTTTAAAGTCTAAAAACAAACCATCTCGAAAGTAATGAAAATGAGTGTTATACAGCGTATAATGAGAAATTTGGAGTTATACAGCCAAATGGCTGTATTTGCCACTGATGGAGTGGCTGTATAATCACTGTTATGTGTGTAATCGAGATAGAGACGAATAAATTGGATTGGAAGGTTGCGGGAATTACGGCGGAGAGTTCTTCTTTCAGAATACAGGGCATTGATGTTTGGGAACATAAATGGCACAAGATGTCATTAAAGACTTTTAACGCTCCGCATCCTCAATACCCAAACCAAATGCATTTAATGACACCTTATTACATTGATTATAAAGGTAATAGAATCGTTTTTGCTGTTTCAGAAGTAAGTGCAAACGTGTACTCCTTTTATGTGCCAGAATCGATTAATAAATAAAGCTAGGTTTTTAGCATGAACGTGACGAAGGGGAAATTTCCAACACATAACCATACGGTTGAGAACGCCTACGGCTCGGACCTCGCACCGCTCGGCCGCTCACTTAAGCGTTAGTGTTTTGGATCTTTGTATGATTAGAGTTTTTCTTATTATTGTTGCACTGTTAGCATCTTTTTCAAGCTATGCTATTGAAAAGAAGTATGTTGAAAATCCTAATTTCTTTGATTTAGTTGGACTGGATTTGTTCAAAGAATGTAACCAACCATTATTAGACGGAACCAAATTAGACAAGGAATCGTGCAACAAAAAGTTGATGAATGTAAAAGATGAGTGCGTGACACAGCTTATTGGAGATAGTACTTCAAAATGGAGTGACCACGTTCTTGTTGTGAAGAAAGTCGCTTTTCAAAGTTGCCAAGTATTCGGTGTTCTGGGTTGTAAAACACAAATTGGTCAATTAGAAATGATTGTTGGTAAGCTGGTACTGTTGCAACAAAAAAATGATCCGGAAGCTGGAATAAAAGGAACAAAATTTATGGAACCATATTTAAGAAGTAATTGCCCTGAATCACTTTTTGAGCAACGCTAACACACGCTTTCAGTTTACCGCCCAACTGCGGCTGCAACTGAAGCTTGACGTTTGGGCAATACGGAAAATCATATGAAATTAATAAAAATAACTATTATTGGTTTTACTTTAGGATTAATGATGTCTGGTTGTTGGCATGACGAGAATTCAAATGAAGAAGCAATGTCATGTAACGAGTCTGGAGAGCATGATTTTATTGGATGCTGGGTAACTTTAGAATGCTCACAATTTACTGATTCCAATGGT
>JAOUJM010000167.1 GCA_029883265.1 Gammaproteobacteria bacterium | reverse complement strand
TAAAAAACGTGCCGAAATCCCGGCACCAACTTGACCCAAGTCATTTCCACCCCAACACCATAAAGAACCATCGATTTGAATACCACAACTATGATTTGCTCCGGTTTTGACATCTAACCATTCGGAATTATTGATTAAATAAGGTGTGTTTTGCTTGTATTCAATATTCCAAGCGCCTGTGGCAAGCTGTCCATGCGAATTTGACCCCCAACAATAAACCTCATCGGCTCTACTGATAGCACAGGTATGATCACCCTTAATCGGTGAAATTGATTTCCAATTCAGACTTGGGATAGCTGCAAGTGCGATCGGTGTGTCACTTTGGTTTAGTGTGAATAAATCGCCTGCCCCCAAATTCGCAAACTGATTATTTCCCCAACACCAAATTTGTTGTTGCGCATCTCGAGCACAGCTATGGTTTATTCCTGTTCGAATTTCTATCCATTGTTGGTTCTCTGCAATACGTACCGGATAGGTAGCGTTTTCGCTTAAACCATTACGAATTTCTAAGCTACTGCCCCAGCACCATAAGGCATTATCTAAGACTGAGTTTGTCATTGCTTCCGAACGTACAGCACAACTGTGATCTCCTGCTAACGATAACCTTTCAAACAAAAGATCACTTACCGCCGGTGTTGCCACAAACTTAGATAAGAGATCATCTACTCCTTGCGCTAATTGTCCAGAGGCTCCTTGACCCCAACACCAAACACTACCATCCAGCTTTAAACCACAACTGTGACTTTTCCCGAGACTGATTGATGACCAATGGACGCTTTCTGTAAGCTCTTGAGTAGGTACCGCCACATCCATTGGTGACTCTCTACCCAACTTTGCATTTTCTGCCGATCCCCAACAAAACAATTTATTTTCACTATCCAAAGCACAACTGTGATCCAATCCAGCATCAATACTGCGCCACTGTGTAGATCCAGCGACCCTGGTTGGTTCATCCCACATTACGAAGTTATTTAATCCCAATTGCCCCTTTTGATTCCCTCCCCAACACCACAAGCTGTGATCAGTTCTAATTCCACAACTAAAACCATCGCCTAAAGCCAATTGAGACCAATTGTTGGCTTGTCCAATTTTCAAAGGCGTGGTTACATAAGCATTCATTCCAAATGCTTGGTAGCCAAAAGCAAGTTGATTATGTGTATTTGCACCCCAGCACCATTGACTATTGTCAACCTTGCTTGCACATGTATGAAATTTTCCAGAAGAAAGACTTTCAAAATTTTGACCCACTACTTCTTTGCTGGCAAAACTGACCAACCGGTCATTACTTTGATATCCAATTTGGCCATAGGAATTATCACCCCAGCAGAATAAATCACCATTTTGTTTTAGTGCGCAACTATGGTTTGCACCAATACTCACAGCCTGCCAATCATTATCATTTCCCAGCCGTTGCGGCGTTTTGCTAAAGACGCTAATTTTTTCAATTCCAGCGCCTGTTTTGTCATATGTATTTTGTCCCCAACACCAGAGCGAACCGTTAACTTTTACTCCACATGTGTGCGACTCTGCCAGAGACAATTGTAACCATTTTTCATCAGAAATTTTTACCGGCAATGATTTGTTTGTATTAGTGCCATCACCTAATTCGTAATGAAGGTTTTTTCCCCAACACCATACGGACTTGTCGATGCCAATAGCGCAGCTATGATCGTACCCAAGATGGATGCTATACCAACCGCCACTACTATTCGTTACTTTGACGGGAAAACGATTTGTACTGGCGGTGCCAATCCCAAGCTCGCCATAGGTATTCCCACCCCAACAATACAAGTCACGGCTTCTATCAATGGCGCAACTGTGCGAGTGACCCAAAGAAAAATCAACCCATTCTTCTTTTTCTAAAAAAAGTGACGGCTGCAACAAATTGGAGTTTCCTCCAATTCCGAGAGAACCAGCATAATTTTTCCCCCAACAAGCAATTTGCCCCTGAGTTGTCAAACCACAACTATGTTGTCCTCCTGCAGCTACATCTATCCATAAATTGTTACTAATCACTTCTACTGGATCTGCACGGCTAGTGGCTTCACCTTGGGCGCCAACGCCCAGTTGACCAGAGTCATTCCATCCCCAACACCATAATTTTTTGTTCCTCCCCACATAACAATTATGATATTTACCTGTGACTATCCCTTTTTTATTATTAGGCGAAAAACGAATTTCTTCAGAAACGTGGCTTGGCTCAGCCAAGCTATTGTTTGCACTGATAATAACCGAGTATTCCTTACCATTAATTAAGTCGTAAATAAAATACGGTGGCTTCACCCCACGAAACATTTTCCAATCGGCAAGATCATTGGAATTATCAATTGTTACACCCGACCCGGCTGCGACATATACATTAAAATTTACTGCATCTGGCACCAGCGCCCAATCAATTAACACACTTTGATTCAAGGGTTCTTGAGAAATATTTAATGGCGGTAAGGTACGCAAACTGACGGCGATTTGATTTGAAGGAGTACCTATAACATTATTTCTTTTAGCTGCAACCATTGCATAATAAACCATTCCTGGTATTAAAAATGAAGCGCTATAGTTATTCACACGGCCAACTTCTATCATTCTGCCAGCGGGCAAACTCCAATAATTATCTTTGGTTAGTCGGTTATCTGCAGCGATGAATAGCACATAAGCATCCGCGTCCAAATTAGCGCTCCAGGTAAAACTTATTTCAGTTTCGCTAGATACAGCAGAAAAGAATTGCATTTGCTCAAGTGTTTCAAATGGCGTTCCACTGGATGGGTCTGAAATTAAACTCCAACCCAAAGCCTGCTTGGCCATTACTCGAATATAATATGGCTGGTCATTACTTAGTCCGTTCAATTCTTGTTGCGTTGCTATTGTTTCAACCGACTGCCATTGATTTAAGGGCAAATCACGCGATGTTGACCAGAACACTTCGTAAATTTCTGCGCCAATAATTTTCTCCCAGCGTATATTTAACGATTGATTATTTTCTACAATAGAAATTTTTGGCGCTTTCGCAACTGCTACTGTTTCACTTACCACACCCACCATTCCCTTGCGTAAGGCACGTACCGAAAAATATAGAAACTGATTCTCAGCGATATCCTCAATCACAAAACTAGTCTCTTGACCCACCGCTATTGTTTGGGTTAAACCTCGACCAGAATTTTTCGTTTGGGTAGTTGCATAAAGTGACAACACGACCTCATATTCATCGGCTTGCTGAACAGGCTGCCAACGAACTTTCACTTGGTTTTGCTCAGCATCAAAAGGTAATAATTCTGGTTGCGCAAGTATAGGCATCGGTGTGGCGGACACAATTTGTGACCGCTGGCTTTGGCCACCTTGATTAAAACTTACGACAAAATAGAAATAAACGGTTTCATTGTCGAGATTTTCATGAAGAAAATGATGATCCTGAAGTCGTATCTGTTTCCATTCCTTTTCCGCCTCCTCAGGATCGACACTCCAATATAAAAAATATCCTTCTGCATCACTGATTTTCGCCCACGACAGAAATACACTGGAATCGTTAGTTTGTACTTGAAGTATTGGTGTGCTAGGTATGTCAAAGTACTCTGTTTCCGGACTAGGGCTGCAGGCAAACAAGAAAAATAAGATAGTTATGAAAGTGCAAATAAAATACAACTTATTCACGCATTTTCCTAGCATGTTGATTAAGATGTTGTTTTAAAATCGTGAAGAAGCTTCCACAAGTCGTTCGCCATAATCCACGATTTTTTACTTTAGCGAAAATTAAATACAAGTATAATTAGATTAATGAAATTATACTACCTATAAGAACGCCTACGGAATTATAGTAAGGCTAGCCATACCACAAAGAACTATACGGATATAATGACATGCAGTTTTGTCGCTTGAACAATTCCTATTTTCTGGTCTTTCAGTGTTGGTACTTAATACTTCTGGTTTATTCCACTAGTGTTAACGCGTCAACAATTGCGCTTAATAATATTGGCGCTCGCGCAGGAGCCCTCGCTGGTGCTTTTGTCTCACAAGCAAACGACAGCAGTGCAGTATGGTATAACCCGGCCGGACTCATCGACGATTATAGTGCATCATTAGATATGAGTGTAGAACTGGAAAGCCGAGGCCTTCTGCTTCATCAACAAAATCTGCAATTTGATCCGTTAGAGAAAACCAACATACGACAAATGACACTCAGTAAAAAGTTTCGCATCAGCAAACAACAAACTCATCCTTTGTTTGCACTTGGTTTCGCGATTCTGGAGCCTTATCAAAGTCGTTATCATATTGATCAGATCAGTAATCTTGTGACAAGTCGTCCCTATGGCCGCGTAGTATTAGAACATCGCCAATATTCCTTCGCTTTCGCTAGCACCCTAGCTAGATTCAAATGGGGATTAAGTCTTGATCATCATCGCAGCAATGTAAAATGCGAAACAAACAACACTTGCATTTCCGCGGGTCCAGCGGGCAATGGTATTTCCATGGCAATGTTGACACCCTTGTTTCAGCACAATAATTATCTTGTTCAGCTAGGTGCAAACTGGCGCTCACCCATCAAGCTTCAGTATGCGCAAATTCCCGTTCAAGGCATTGCAAAACCTCTCATTGAATTACAGCCACAAAGACCACAGAGTCAGAGCGTTGGTCTAACTGGCCGTTCAGACAATCAGTATTTTCTCGTGTTTTGCAATTTGGCATTGGAGCATTTGAGCTGGCGTGATTATTCTGCTTTGAACAACGTCGCTGCGCGGCAACAACGACTCTCAGCAGGTCTTGAGTTTATATTTTCGCTACATCATCAACTAGCCTTTATGACTCGCGTCGGCTGGAGTCAAATTCAAAGCAAAAATCAGATCATTCAGAACGAACTCAGATCCATAGGGATAGGTTTAGGTTGGCAACACAAGCATTTTCTTGATGTGGCACTTGCTTACTCACAACCGCTAGAAAACACCGAGGTTTGGCATGTGTCACTTAGTTACTCTTTTCAACGATTTTAAGGACTTTGTGTGAGGAATAGAATAAAAACATTATTTTCATTTTTTCTACTCGTACCACTAGCAAGCGCTGCTTTTGCTAGCCAGTCTTTGCTTGCGTTGAACTATTTTCACAGTGCTGAGAATTTTTATGCGCAAGGACAATATGAACAGGCCCTGGAACAATATGCTAAAGCGATTTCAATACAATCAGATGATGGGCCGGTGACGACGAATGTTATAAAACAATTTTCTCTACGCTCAATGGGTCGTGGCGTACGTCCCTACAGCTCTGAGAAACAAATACAACAAGACTATTTCCCTCAGCAGCGCATGCAAGAAATTATTGCTTTATTAGAGGAAAAACGCCGCCTAGCACATCCACCTCAGTTAGACATAACTTCAATTTCTTTCAAAGATCCTACGTCTGATCAAGTGTTTGACGGGGGAGAACGCGCCAGTTTTGTTTTAGAAATACTGAATTCTGGACAATCAGTTGCAAAACAAGTCTCAATCGATATTCAGCATAGCGCTGGAAATCAGGTTAAGGTTATTAACGATTTATACATAGGAGAGCTTCAACCTAAACAACGGATCTTAAAATTTATCGAACTTGAAGCCGAAAGATCAATTGCTAATCAGATCGTGCGGTTTGAGTTTGTTGCTCAAGAAATTGCCGGCTTTGATAGCCCACCATTTTCCGTATCAGTCACTAGCAAAACTCATCAGGCAGAACAGCTGGTCATTAGTAAAGTGGAGTACTATGATTATGATGCCGATGGAAAAATCGGACCGGGAGAAATCGTCAATGTTAATTTAACACTTTCAAATATTGGGAAAGGCGTCAGCGACTATCTCAACGCGGAGATTCAGCTTGGTGAAAACGTATTTTTCGGACCTGATAGTTTCAGTCATTTTGTTGTCGGCAGACTTTACCCAAAACAGGAAAGGACTTTTTCATTTTCATTCTTAAGTAACCAGCGAGTAAAACACAATCAACAATTTCCAATAACACTTGAGTTACGCAATCCTTCTAACCAAATTGTTTTCAGCGACTTATTGGACCTCAATGCGTACTTAACTCAGCAGGACAAGCACATTGTAATCGAACAAATAACTAATGATACCACTATTGGAAATTATTCATCCGAAAAAACTTTTCAATTCACCAACCCACCGATCGATGAACATGCGATTGCCGTAGTCATTGGAAATCGAAACTATACAGCAGTGGGTGTGCCAAGAGTAAGTTATGCTCATAATGATGCCCGCCAGATTCGTTTGTATTTGCACAAACAGCTAGGATTTTCCCAGAAGAATATCTTGTTTTATGAAGATGCAAGCGCTGCAACTTTTTATGAATTATTCGGTACCGCTGACAATCCACGCGGCAAACTGAACCATCTGGTTACTCCCGGTCAAACTCGACTATTTATTTATTACACCGGTCATGGCGCCCCCGATCTAGAGGATGAAGAAAACGCGTTTTTAGTTCCTGTTGACTCTGATCCATTTTATTTGCGTTATAGCGCCTATTCTTTAAGACTATTTTATTCGAACCTAACCTTACTAGGCGCTAAGGATTTAACTATTGTTTTAGATACTTGTTTCTCGGGTAACTCCGCTGGCGGTTTTCTATTTTCCGATATAAGTCCAATACAATTAAAATCACCCAACATCCATCCTTTGTTAAAAAATACCAGTATTTTTACCAGCACCTCCGCGAGCCAAATCAGCACTTGGTTAAAGCGTGAGAAACACAGTTTGTTTACATACTACTTTCTACTTGGACTTCAGGGCAAAGCCGATGCAAACAACGACCGACGAATCACAAGCGTGGAGATCAATGAATATTTACAACAACATGTAACAACACAAGCGCGCAAACTCTATGGCGTAACACAAACCCCTCAACTGGTTCAATCGAGCTCTCAAATCCTAGTTAACCTTGGGAAAGCAAACTTAGAGCATGATTTTGAAAACTCCTTGTAAGGCGGTTGAATGAAAGAAATGATTTATAGTACTCACCAAGAGCAAGCAACGCCAAGTGAACAAAAAGCGAAAGACTCTACTTTGGTTCGAGAAACTGTCTTTGCGCTACTTGAAAAATATTTGCCGAATATCTGTAAGAAATATTGTTTTGACAATTATAGACAGTTTCAATGCACACTTGATTCAAACTGGGGTGTATTTGATTCTTCAGTAGCTTTTTGTGAGTGGGGTAATGCGTTATACGCTTGGTCACTTGAGGATTTGATTGGTAAAGATCGCAGTCTCGCACTTGGTGATCAGCCATCCAAGCTTGCAATAACCAAATATTTTTCCAAAATTTTGTTCTCCGTTCCTTTTATGGAGCGGTTCAAGGACTGGCGTTTTCGCCGACGTATTCGCGTACCTGCTTATATCAAGGCCATAGACCCAGATGCATATAAAGTATTTTGGTATCTCATTGATCAAGCAGACATGGAGAGCATCACGCAACGCATCGGGCGTACAATTGACGATATAGCCTGCATTACGAAACGCATCAAACAAGAACTTATGAAGCGTAACAAATCACATTTGCTGCACCAAACTACTATTTTGTCATTGACTCAAATTCAGCAAATTGATGAATCTGCTTCTATTTTTCTAGAACTACCCAGCCTTGAAACTACAACCATCAAACAAATTGAACAACGCGACATTCATCACGCTTATCAAAAACTTGACTGGCTTGAACAATATATAATTGATGCTATGGTGATTGATGAATTGAAAGCAACTAGCGTTTTGCAAGTGTTAAAACAACAGGCGATTTGCCTAAATGACACAGTTCAGCCAGAGTCTATGAATACACAACACATTTATTATTTTTTACGCAAAACACTTGCAAAACTGAAGTCTTTACATAAGCAACTATCACAATCCAGCAAAGAAGTAACACCATGAGCCAACATCTAAACGACAACTTACTCTTGCAATACCTACTTGAGCAAAGTTTGGCTCAAACAGATCTAATTCATTTACATCAATGCTCAGCTTGCCAGGATAAATTGAAAGATATACGAATTACGACAGGTCAGCTTAAACGAATTGAGTCCATTGATTATCTTTCTCCCAACGAAATTCATATGTGTGATACTGATTTGCTAGGATACATCAATAAGTCATTAGATGAGAACAATTACCAGCGTATTCATTTCCATCTACAGCAATGCGGCACATGTAAAAAAGCTTATTTGCTTCAACTTACTCATAATTTGCAGACAGAAGAAAGCTATCAGAATTCTCAAGCACAAGACACTGGCATACGAAATGAAGGTTCGCTTTCAGGAAATTCAGAGCATAATGAATCTAATAAATTTTCCAAGCCGCGATACGCACTAGCTGCGTCTCTTTTTTTACTTGCTGGTATCACAGGCAGTATTGCATACAATTTTATGAATCTGCAGCAAACCCCGCCGAACCAGGTTAGTCCACTAAGAGAAACAGCATCCAACGCTTCAATAAATTCTGTAAATTTATCTCTCAGCCCAAAAATAGACTGGTCGGCTAACACAATCACTGTTTACGCTACCGGCACTGCTGATATGTCTAAAATGAGCAACCGTGTCCAAGCCGAGATGGTCGCCACTAAAACCGCCAGGCAACTTGCGCTCGCCCAACTTTCCGAAACCGTAAATGGTATTCAAATAAATGCTCACAGCACCTATCAAGAATTGCTTTTGCAAAATGATTCACTGGTAACAGCCAGTCAAGGTTATATTCGAGGCGCTAAGGAAATTCAGCGAACCATCGAATGGATCGACAACACACCACGGGTCGTGGTCGCAATGCAATTACCTCTATTTAGTGGCAACCCAATGGGGCTTGGTTCAAGCAATACATCAGCACACAACTTAAGGCTACGAATTTCAACGACTACTGATACCATCAATCACTCTATGCTCACCAGGCAGCAAGTTATCATTGATACCCGAAATACAAGATTTCGTCCTACCATACAACCAACAATTGTCTCTATTGCAAGTGAAACACATGTCGCCAACTTGGTTCATAAACAGAATGGACTGAATTCATCAAACTATATTTATGAGTATCTACAATCGAACCACACAAGTGCAATTGCCGAATATGCTAACTTATTAAAATTCAACGCACTGCCCAACAGCTCAACAGGTACACTATTGTTAACCCACCAGCAATTTTTGAGGCTTCAAGAACTAGCTCATCAGAATCAGGTTTTATTTTTGGTTGTTTATGAATGAAGTTCGTAATTAAACTAATCATTTTGGTTATTTTGTTTGGCAACTCATTTTTCAGCAGTGCCAATGAAAGCGAGATCGTTATTGTCAATGCTACCGGCAGCGCCACAATCAGTCTTAACCAAACAATTTCCAAAGCAAAAGCTGATGCTTTAAACAACGCACGCATTAATGCAATTACTCATGCCACAGGCGTGCAAATAAGTAATTTTTCAACAATCCGTAATGGTTTAATGCAATTTGACCTAATTGATTCTTTTACCCAAGGGCTTATCGTAGAAGAACGTATTCTTTCTTGGAATGGCTCCTGGTCTCAGGCACCCACGCTGGACCAACTCGGGCTTCCTATAATTGAGGTTAACATTTCCGCTAGTGTCAAAGCTTTCCCAAGCAACTATTTTCGCCATGAGCTGCTATTGGCTAAGCTTAACAAGTCGGTATATCAGATCGACGATCATATAAAAATTGCATTAAGTATTTTGGCCGACGGATATTTGCTAGTTTCTAATTACACAAACAATAATTTACTTGTACCACTCTATCCAAATTCATCTAGCGATGTAAATTATTTTGTTTCTGGTACAAAAACTGAAATACCTGGTTCTAAACAACAACAGTTTATTGTTGCGGCCAATGATCTAGCAGAGTCACACTCAGAGAATTTAATTTTAACGCTAATCAGCCCATCGGAACCATTTAAAACATTAGACTGGACCCAAATATTTTCACCCGGCCAAGAAGTTAGCCCCCGTGAATTTTATCAACAAATTATGCAGCTGAGGCCCACATGGATAAGCCAAGTTGTTTTACCTTTCAAAATAATCTCGAAATAGAACACAGTAAATATCCATTTCAAAAGCA
>JAOUJM010000434.1 GCA_029883265.1 Gammaproteobacteria bacterium | reverse complement strand
TATTTTCATAATATTGATAGAAATGGTTTGGGGTATGTGAATAGTCTGTGCGAGGAATCACCAAGTCCAAATCGGAATCGTTATCTAAATCCACTAAAAACAAACCACCTACTTCATAACGACGTTCCATTTGATCAAACGGATTAGCACTACCCTCCAACTGCCAAAAAAAAGGCTGCGCTACCAACGGGCTTAGCCCACCAATAAACAAAATTGTGAAAACCGCGAATCGAGAAAACTTCAATTTCATTTTTATATACCAAAATCTTTTAGAATTATTGTTAAAAGATAGCGATGCATAGACACTATCAAACTTTGTTTCTTCTACTCGGCAATAACATCAACAAAAACAGCCCACTCACCAACAAGGTCCAAATACCGAAGCTTAAGGTTTTTGCTTCTTCTCTTTTATTTGCCTGTACAAAGACGTTTTGCGGAATACGAATGTTAAAAATTTCATCGCCATCTATTTCGGTTCCAACCGGATCGGAAAACATGACATCAAAAGTAAAATCACCATCGATTCCATTATTGTTGAAAATTTCGATCTCTAGACGTTTGCCACTTTCTCCATGAGAAAATTCAACAAGCCCACTGCTTTGTTCATAGTGTTGATCGACTAAAGCTGTGCCATCTATCAGATCATAACCTAGTGAAATTTCACCATCCGTGCCGTCAATACGCTTAAGGTTTAGCTCAACCTTGCCTTTGCCATCTTTAATCTGATATTTCCATGTGGATAATTTAACTTTTCCCGGCAACCATACATCGTTATCATTAATGCTGATATTAATTTGACTGGAACCTTCTAGAACGCCACCAGAAAGGTTTGATAATGCAAAAACAAATGTCTTGTCTTCTTCATCAAGGAGGTTATCTACAATTTCAATTTCGATGAATTTGGTTTGCTCACCTTCTGCAAAAACCAGTGAGCCAAAAGCCTCAGCATAATGTTCACCTGCAATTGCAGTATCATCCATGGTGGCGTAATCCAGGCTAATCTCACCAACAAAATTATTCAGCCGTTGAATCGTTATTGTAATTTTGTTGCCATCTTCACTCACTGAATAATCAGCATCTACAAATTTTATAATCGGAATTTCCGCTGCTGGTTCTTCTACTTGTTCATGACTCACTGAAAAAAACACGGTTCCGGAACGATTGGCAACGGCACTGGTCAATTCGAGCGTATAAATTCCCGGTTCCAAATATTGTGTGAAGCGACTACTACGACTAGAAAACTGTTGATCTAGAACCAGTGGCTGATTGAGATCAGAACCCGCAACTAAAAACACATGCGGAATAAAACCAGAGGTACCCAGTTCGAATACATAGTTGCTAGCTTTATCTGCTTTGAAAGATAGTGTTCTTGAGCCAAACTTGATCGATTGTGGATTATACGGATCATAAATTTGGTAGCTTTCTTTAAACGAAGATGGGCATTGGTAACTTGAAAGATTTCCACTAAAATTCCCGCCCAATGATGCAAAAATGTGACAATCCGTCGATACGCCATAACTTAGACTCAAGTTGTAAGCACTATTATTATTTGGAGAATAGGTGGTTACTTCTACGACATAAGTTCCTGCATCAAGGACTTTGGAAATTGATTGGGTACGAGTTGTATTCCAATAATTCTCCACAACTGATTCTTCGATTAAGGTAATAACACCGGATTCGTCCTTACTCGCTAAATAAATATATGCATCGGCACTGGCCAGGCTAGTCGAAATTTTCACGCTATCTGCTTCAGCTAAACTAAACTCAAATTGTTTTGCATGGTAGGTTCCGGGTCGTGGCCCGTAAGGATCATTATTGCTACCCTGACGAAATATTGATGTGCAACCTGCGGATATCAATCCTTCATTCGTGCCTGGGACTGTAATAGCCGAGCTACACGAACTACTACCAAGCACACTAGCACGTAAGGAAAAATTGCCTAAAGCAATTCGGTTATGACTAGTAACTTCTAGTGTATAAACCCCTGGGGTCAATCTTGCTTCAAATTGATTACCTAAGGTTGGGTAATAGCTTCCCGATTTTGTTGAATATAAAGTTTGTGAAAAATCGTTTTGTTGATACAAGTTTAATACAACAGGAATGTCACTGGGAAGAATATTGAAACGATAGTCAGTGGCAGTGCCAACAGTAAACTCATAATACATTGCACGTTCAGGATTAACACCCGCATATGGGTCATTATTGGTATTGGCCCAACTCTGAATTAAACAATCCCCGGACCACACATTATTTATCACTTGATTAAATATAAGATCCTGAGTGCATTGGGCGTTGGTTTGCAATAAATCAAGCTGAATCGTGAATTGACCTGGCGCATACCGTTGTTGCGTGGTCAATTCAATGGTGTAATCACCGGCAGGTAGGGAATATAAAATAGGTGCTTGTGCAAAACTTGCAAGTGGCACAGCAAACTCGCCATGTCCATCCAGTATATAAATAAAGCTGGCTTTATCGGATGTGATATTAATGTGTATATCAGCATCTT
>JAOUJM010000433.1 GCA_029883265.1 Gammaproteobacteria bacterium | reverse complement strand
CTGCACCACGTTATGTGATTTCCATGGGCTCGTGCGCCAATGGTGGTGGTTATTATCACTATTCTTATGCGGTCGTGCGTGGTTGTGATCGTATTGTGCCGGTCGATATTTATGTTCCTGGCTGCCCGCCCACTGCAGAAGCCTTATTATATGGCGTGATTCAACTGCAAAACAAAATCAAACGTACCGATACTATTGCGCGTACTTAATTCATAGGTCTTGTAGCTGTATATGGAAACATTAGTTGAAAATATCCAATCGCGCTTAGCAGGAAAATTTACTTCTTGTACAGTCGCATTTGATGAAGTGACGATTGTCGTACCGCGCGACAAATTAATTGATGTGTGTAAAATTTTACGTGACGATGCCGCGTTTGAATTCAAACAACTCACCGATTTATGTGGTGTCGATTATTCCACCTATGGTTCAACCGAATGGAGTACAGAAGCGACAACCGAAACAGGCTTTAGTCGTGGACGTGTAAATTCAAGCAACAGCCGTCACCAATGGCAACACGATCGTTTTGCCGTGGTTTATCATCTAGTTTCCTATAGTAAAAATCAAAGGCTGCGAGTACGTTCATTTGTCGATGAGCAAGAACCCATCATTCCTTCGGTTATGCCGATTTGGAATTGCGCTGATTGGTTAGAGCGCGAAGCATTTGATATGTACGGAATCATTTTTGAAGGTCATCCGGATTTACGACGTATTCTCACCGACTATGGTTTTATTGGACATCCATTACGCAAAGATTTTCCCACGCTCGGTCATGTGGAAATGCGTTATGACGAAGAAAAAGCGCGTGTGGTTTACGAGCCAGTCGAAACCGAAATGCGTGTTTTGGTGCCGCGTGTGATTCGAGATGATCAGCGTTATGCCGATCACGAAGAAAAGGAGTAGGGCGTGGCTGAAATTCGTAACTATACGCTTAACTTCGGACCGCAGCATCCATCCGCTCATGGGGTATTGCGTTTGGTTTTAGAACTGGATGGTGAGGTCATCGAACGCGCTGATCCACACATCGGTTTATTGCATCGAGGCACGGAAAAACTTGCGGAAACCAAACCCTATAACCAAAGCATCGGTTATATGGATCGCCTCGACTATGTTTCACCTATGTGTAGTGAACATGCATATGTCATGGCCATCGAACGCATGTTGGGTATCGAGCCACCAATACGTGCACAATACATTCGTGTCATGTATGACGAGATTACGCGTATCCTTAATCATTTATTATGGATAGGCGCGCACGCCATGGATATTGGCGCCATGACCATGTTCTTTTATACTTTTCGTGAACGTGAAGATTTATTGGATTGTTACGAAGCTGTTTCCGGTGCGCGTTTACACGCAACTTATTATCGTCCTGGGGGTGTGCATCGTGACTTGCCCGATCGTATGCCCAAACACGAAGTGACTAATCGTGGTCAAAAACGTTTGGATCGTCGCAACTATAATCGTCAAGGCAGTTTGCTCGACTTCATTGAAGATTTTACTAATCGTTTTCCCCGATATGTGGATGAATACGAAACCTTATTAACCAATAATCGCATCTGGAAACAACGTTGTGTTGGCATCGGTGTGGTTTCGCCCGAACGTGCGCTGCAATTAGGCATGACCGGCGCCATGTTACGCGGCTCGGGTATCGAATGGGATATTCGTAAAAAAGAACCTTATGCGGTTTATGACCGTTTGGATTTTGATATTCCCATCGGTGTCACTGGCGATACCTATGACCGTTATTTAGTGCGCATGGAAGAAATGCGTCAATCCAATCGAATTATTCGTCAGTGTGTTGAATGGTTACGTAAAAATCCCGGTCCGGTCATGATCGACGATCAAAAAGTTGCACCACCCAAGCGCGAAAAAATGAAAGACAATATGGAAGCGCTTATCCACCACTTTAAATTATTCACTGAAGGCTATTGTGTGCCTGAAGGTGAAGTGTATTCCAAAGTGGAGCATCCTAAAGGTGAATTTGGTGTGTATATTGTTTCCGACGGCGCGAACAAACCGTATCGTTTAAAAATTCGTGCACCTGGTTTCTTGCATTTAGCCGCCATTGACGAAATGTCACGTGGGCATATGTTGGCGGACGTGGTTTCTATTTTAGGCACACAAGACATCGTATTTGGAGAGGTGGATCGTTAATGAGTGAAAGTAAGCTAGGTCTCATTGACGCAGCGTCAAAACAGGAAATTGATCAATGGGTCGCAAAGTACCCGGCGGATCAAAAACAATCAGCGGTTATGGCGGCACTACGCATTGTGCAAGACGCAAACGGTGGTTGGTTAACAAATGATTTAATGGATGCGGTTGCCGAATATTTGCAAATGCCTGCGATTTCGGTTTACGAAGTTGCAACATTTTATTCCATGTATGAGCATAAACCTGTGGGCAAACATAAAATTTGCGTTTGCACCAACATCTCATGCATGTTACGCGGTAGTGACGATATTGTTACGCACTTGAATAAAAAATTGGGTATTAAGTTTGGCGAAATCACTG
>JAOUJM010000166.1 GCA_029883265.1 Gammaproteobacteria bacterium | reverse complement strand
ATTTTTCTAAACCGCCTACACGGCGGATAACCAAAGTGTCTATACACTAACTCATTGAAAATCTGGGGAATAAACAGAAATTGCATTCCAAACCTTCTTTATTTCGAGTACGCGTAAGTCTTTGATTTGTAGTCTCTATTTTTAAAGAACGAAAAACAAGGTTTCCTTGCTTCAATATCGCTAATAACAACTATAGGCTAGGTATCTCATCCAGCATTGTTAAAAAGTTTCCCATCCGAGTTCATCAGAGTAGCGAAACCTCATAGAACACAATTCGGTATTTCCATAAATTTCAGGCTCAAAACTAAAAACGGTCGAACAACTATTTAATCCATGCAGTTCAAGCAAATTGGACCACTTTTCCAATATTACTCTACGATGCAGTTTTAGCAACGAGTGTTCTAACTGCAAGCTCTCTTTCCGTACAACATCGTTCAATTCGATTGTCCGATTATCTTTAAAGGTATACCAAGTTTCCTCATCATCAATCTCAAGCCAGATAGGTGGTGCTTTTTGCCCAGCACGAAAAGGATTGTTCTGCGCATGAATGTCTGAATATACGATATCGTGATCGGAGGTGATGAAATCATTTAGGCAATAGGTTTTTGAAAGAGTTTCTAGTTTTTCACGCAATGTAACTTGTTCAAGTGTCTTAAAATCATCAAAAAACATGTTGCCACTATTTTTTAAATCGTTCGCAATGTATAGCGGCTCAACCAAAGTTGCTGTGGTATCAATATGACGAAGCCAAGTTGAATCAAAAAGCTCAGCAACCGAATGAATTTCTGGGTTAATCTCCATGGCAGTTCCGTATTGTCGACTACCGCTTTCAGGACCGGGATGAAAAAAACGCTTACCAACTTTTTTTGATTCAATTGTTCTTGCCGACGTGCTTAGTAGTAATACATTGGCTGATTGACAAACAAGCTTCCTACGATGTCGCCAAACACGACCGACTATTTGAGCTAGAGACCAACATGAGTTTGGCTCAACAACAGCCCAATCAAAATCATGATCTTTACCAACTTCTTCAATCGGTGAAGATGCGACAACTACGACAACGTCGCGTTTATTATTGGCCTTGGCTTCAGACAATAGTTCCCGAATGATAGGATGTAGAAGTACACTATGACTTGCAGAATCCCGTTTCAATACTGAATTCAAAAAGGACTCTATTTCGTGCAATATCAAAGGTAAATGTTTTGAGTGATAACATACTACGCGCACAACCTTGTCCTGAAATTCAGGTAGATTAAGAATATGACGAGCAAACCCTTGGGTGTGCTTAACATTACTCCACCGAACAACACCCACAGATAACTTAATATTTGTTGTTGGGTCTGTCAGCGCGTGAGCCGAGTGCAAACTAAAACACCCTTCTAATGTTCTCGCATACAAGTAATCGAGGTTCGCTGTTCCAATAAGATCACTGATATCAATTATGTCCGCTGAACGTCGAGCAGGTTGTGACAATATTGCATCAGCAAACCGATGTGAAAACTTTAAATGTAGCTCACTAAATTGATTGAGGCTGGTAACTTCTTTGATTTGGATACAGCTGGATATGTTTGTGAACCATCCAACCTGTAGCTGATGCGAGTGACCAGTAAACTGTAGATAGTTTTGATAGCCATGGTGGTAGGCGTTAAAAAATGACCGTGCCACAGCAGGTGGTACCGTCGCAGAAGACAAAATAAGTTTTCGCCCAAACAAACCGCAATAGTACGCAAGCTTTGCCAAGGGTATCAAATCATCCGTATTGTAACTATCAATTTCGTCAATGATCAGATCACTACTTGCTAATCGAGTGAAAAAGAAAGAGGGAGACGATTTAAAATGCTGTATTGCCGGCATGATGTGATCAACAGTGGAAATTAATATGGGAATTTGCAGCAATCGATCGACCTTAGGTCTTGACGGAAGCTTGAGTTCTTCTGGCCATGGATTATCCATATCATCGATTGCATTACCCACCAAACCGGTGAGCAATGATTCATCCACATGTGCGTTTTCCATTCCAAATGACTCTAGCGGATTATCTTCAGAAGGTGACTGTTTAGAAGATTGGTTTTGATATAGAAAATTCGAAAGAGCCGAACCGACAAAACAATCCGCATCTTGACCACGGCTAAAACCCAATTGATCAAGGTACTCATCACCACTTTGAAAAGTTAAGCTGCGCATCCCCAACAAAACACTAAAACGCAGCCGCTGATGACCGCTTAAAGCAGACATTATTCGTGCATTCGCACGAGTTTTCCCAGAACCCGTTTCAGCCATGACGATACCAAAAAAACCACCTTCGTGAATGTTATCCTTCTCGCGAATGAGATAATCAGCAACAGATTGCCAATGGTATTGAGAACTTTCCGGCAAGTCGCTCACCAGCTGAGATGGAATCTCGTCAATGCAACGAGAATGTATATTCTGTTGAAGGGCAAACAATCGTGCCAAAACCCGGCTACTCATTTGACCAACGTTAAAGAGGTGAGTGGATAAATCACCAGCCATATACCGTTTGTCTAAGTAATTTTTCCCCGAATTAGCAAAACACAGCGTATTAGGATCTAAAGTTGTTGGTTTGACATTTTCTCTGGATGAAATACTTTGATCGGCAAAGACTAGTGCAGGTCGTGCAATTGCATGGGTATAGGCTTGCCAACTACGAATGCTATCCGAATTCAGCTCGCCGTGTTCATCAATGATAAAGCGCAGACGTTTTGCTGTCTTCTGAAGAGAGTTACTCCATTTTGGTGATTGTAACCAGGCTGGTGTAAGCTGAAGATTAAATGATAGCGCCTTTCGATTTACGTTTGCGTCATTAATATAGCGACTCTGCGTCAGTGAATAATCTTCAGTGCCAGCAGGTTGTTTGTGATGAGAAACAACTAAATAAGCAATCGATTTTAGTAGTGGCGGAACATAGTCAAGGCTAGGAAATAATGAATTATTTGGATGGAAGGGCATAAACTCTGAGCAGAATATTTCATCAAACCCATTCTCATACAACTGACTCAACACTTGGATAATTTGTTGACTATCATCTAAGAGAGCGAGCCATTCGTGATCACCTGAGAATGAAAGTAAATCCACGTAAGTTTCGAGCTGTGAGCTAGACTTCTTAACATAGTTAAGTTGTGCAAGAAGATAAAAAAACATTGCGAGAGAAAGGCGCTCATGGCGAATTGGATCACTCACATTGTCTTGCTGTCCTCGAATTTTGGTTTGAAAACTACTGATATGTTTTCCAAGATCATGAAGAAGTCCTGCGAGTTGGACGGTGAGTAATAGTAATCGCTGTGGAATGCTATGCTCTTTTAGTGACCACAAAAGGTCATGTTTTGTATGACTGAAAGCAAATTCACCAGTGTTGCTAAAGTGCCGCTTCGTACCCACTATCCATTGAAGTTCGGTTTGATGTCGACTGGTCACACGATGACAGGCAACGGCATTGTGTCGACTTGCATTTTTCGAAAGCATGATGTGCAAATCATTTAATCCTTCCTTGCTCATCCGTGCCATCCAAGTACGGCGTCCAATTTGCGAAGCGAAACGGCTCAAGATACGACGAGATCGCTTAAATGCTTTCTTCTCACATTCACTGATCAACAAGACAATCATATTTCGCGCTCGCAAATTTTCTTAAGATTGTTAAACATAAAACGTAGCGCTTTTGTACGATCCAAATTAGCGACACACGCTTTCCGCATTTCACTATCACTTCTCTGGGATGCCGCAGCCTCAAACGCAACGGGTAGAATTGCGCCATCTTTTATCATGTCAGCAACATCAAACACCAAAGCGCCTCGGCGGGTCATACCATGGGAAACTGGAAGCGAGTGTGGTATGCCATAGACCCAAAGAACGGTTGCCGCTAAGCCATACGCAAGATAGTTTCCATGATCGAGATAACTATTGAAAAGATCAGTTGTCTCCTTTTTACCAGGAATTCGTTGGAAATTGGAATGGTTGAGGTGAAGGCTTATACAACGATAAATACGTTTAGCAAAATTTGCCTCTTGCCCCATAAGCGATTCAATCGATGTTGCTTGACTAGCCTGTTCTGCAAATTGCTGGCAAACATTCTCAGCTTGAGCCATTACTTCATCAGGGAGACCATATTGTGCCCAGGCTTTGAGTAAAAATTGGCATCGAGACAACTGAAACTGCTTTGCTACCGAAATACGTTTTTCAGCGTCAAACCAAAACTTCATCCAAGACTGTAAGTAAGCAGTGGGTCGATACTCGCTTTGGGAGGCTAAGTAAAGAGGTGTCCCGCCACCGCCGGTAAATCCAATAAGTACACCTTCATCAGATAACATGCGAGCAGCTGATTGCGTTAAAGAAGTACCATTTCCTAAAAGTACGATGTTCGTATTGGCGGGTGGTATCGAAAAAAATTTAGTGAACGCCGCATCCTTGCGGGCGTACACTATCCGTTCATCTTTAGTCATGATGCGACAATGCTCTAAATAGTAGAGCCCTTGCCGATGTGATGGGAGAATCGACATATCCAGAACCACCTAGCATTTTATGAAACCCGCTTCTGCAGCGGTTAAAGTTCATTCAAAAATATAAAACATATTTTCTAAACCTGTTACTCACAGGTTGTTTAAAAATATAAAACATATGGCTTTACTTTTCCAGTAACTTTCCTATAATAATTAAAAATACAGGAGATGATCTATGAACATAGAAGCCATCCTTCAAAACAATACCGACAAAAATGGTAAAGTAGATATTGATCAAGTGAAGCGCGACAGCTGTCGCATGAAAGTTAAGCCGCTTGATTGTAAAGAAGAACAATTATGCGATGCGCTAATATTTACTATTCAACTTATTTATTGCCGTAACAAAGATCCAAGTAATTTATTCGATTTGTTAACAGCAAAGCAATCAATCGAGAATCTAACACACCCTAATCTTGAGAAACATCCTTGGGTCGTATGTGCGCACCAAATTGGTACCCATCATCATAAAACGATGAACGACAAGATACCTTCTCCGCCCTTGCTCATCGCGCTCGACGATGTTGAGCAGCCGAGACAAAGTGTAAATTCGCAAAATGTAGGTATGGCTCGATCGTTATCAGGCTCAGGGAATGGAGCTAATATCGCACATTATCAATTTCTAACGATGACACTAAACATTAATGGAGAAGTAGGCGCGATTATTGAGTTTATAGCTTCAAAAAATAGAGCGATGTGGGCAGAATTGGTTGCGCTCGGTACACCAGAACCTGTGCTAGAGCGGGTTGCATTTGATTATACAAACAGGCAAATGCAAGGAGACGATCTGTTTTTGCATCGTGGCTCAAAACAAGTTTTTGTATATTTTGGTGATCAATATATTTCTGTGACTCCAGTAGCTTCATCAAAGGTGGTAGCGGCCTTTGAAAAAAGCTTGTCAGATGTGCGTGCAGAGCACAATGCACGTGTGTTTACGATCAATACAAAAGTGGGTGGAACGAAGCCACAAAATGCCGGAACGTTGATCAACGATTCTGGCGGATTTGTTCGCCATTTATCGATGGGATTCCCACGTTTCAATCGTGACCGAGTTGATCGATATCTGCGCTTATACGCTCAACGCAAGGTGCTAATGGTGACTAAACAATCAGTTCGATCGATTAAGCATTTAACACAGCTTCTGAATCGCGACTGGCATGAAGAACAGGTGAGCACACAACATCAGCTTTTACAAGTTGATCATCATATTGATCGTATTTTTCATCCTTCAATTGAAGCACTATTAGAAGTGGCCGCCCTATCGTCGATCGATAATGAAAAACAAAATGACACGAGTAAACAAGCACATTTTCAATCTATGCCGTCATGGTTGTCAGCCTATTTTGAAACAAATAGACAAAGTGGTCTAAATATTTTCCATTTTAAAGCACGGTTTGTTGAAGAATTGCTTTTAGAATTAGTTGGTGTTACAGGATATCTAGATCAGTCGCATGAGCGAATTATCAGAAAGTCTTTGGTGAAGTTAGTCGAGGAGTCTTTGTAATGGCAAATTTTTATATCTTAATTCCTCGCATTAAAGTGTCTGATTGTAATCTTGAGGCCAGTCATCTATCGGTATGTTTTCCGATGATGTCATTAGCAGGAATGATCGAGCATATTCGTTTTCAGGCAAAGCATCGTTACCGTCTCTCATTAACAATCAGCCAATTCCTACCTCTACTCATTGACTATCAGGTATACCAAGGGATGACGAAAAATCCACTATCGACTTGCAAAGGGAATGGTGGAAAGCCGGCAGAAAAGGACTTGATTAATCCGCCAATCATTCCAGAAATTAAAGGGAAGGTAGAGTTCTCTCTCATTATGAAAGTCAATTCAAATTCAACTATTGAAAATATCCAAAGTATGCTTTGTAAGATTCTTGATGTTGCTCGATTTGCTGGTGGACATATATTTCATTACGGAGCACCGTGTACGTATGCGAATCTAGAAGAATTATTGCAACAACTCACGACGCATCCATTTTCTTGGGCGATCAGTGACCGTTCAGATCTGCTCTCGACTAAGGATGAAAAAGGCAAAATGTACCAACTGATCGAAGCAGTAGCAATGTTTCATTCTGAAGAAGACAATACCTATCACCGAAAACAAAAGGGATGGATATTTGCAATGCCTAACGGTTACCAAATGTTAGAAGCACCTACTCAACGGCCCGGTACGCGACCGAATCAAGACGGCGAATATTATAATCACGCGTTTTGTGAGCCAACTCATACATTGGCTGAATTAGTTCCCATTAGTCGACTTTATCAACGTGCAAAGGCTGGCCAAACCGATCATGAGATAAAGCAAATGAAAGTATTCTGGAAACAAGTAAGCGATGTCGAAAATCGTCGCGTTATGATTACAACGAATTAGGATAAGGAGAAAACGATGTCAAAAATTACGATCCCCTCACTACTTAATTATACACGCAGTATCATTCCATCCGAAGGCGTTTTCTCAGCGATTATGTCAGACGGTGCTTCGCAGCCAATTGTAGTACAAGAAAAAACAGTACTAGGAACGATTGCTAACTATGGGAATGTGTACAAAAAAGGCGATAAACAGGCTAATGAAGATGAGATTAACAAGCAAATGATGGGTGGAAAGAATAACATCCAGCGTATCGATGCATGCTATCTCCCGCCAGAAGCAGATACATTAGAACTCGCTTTCACGATCAAAGTATTGGGTAACTCACAAGGACCTGATGCGTGTAATAACACTGATGTACGCGATAAACTTGAGAGCATTTCTAGTGCGTATTCTGACAAAAATGGATATGAGTTTCTGGCACGACAGTACGTTGGGAATATTATTAATGGTAGCTTCCTGTGGCGAAATCGCTACGGGTGGAATAAGACAGTAACGCTTTGGTTTAGTGATAAACCAAAAGAGCAGTATTTGTTTGGAATCATTGATCAACGTCAGCCTGTCTTAAAGGTCGAAAACCAAATTGATCTCGATATTGTTTGTAAGACTTTTGCGAAAGGATTGAGTGGAGAGTTGCCGGTGGTGATTCACGTCAAGGCACAGGTTACTATTGGACAAGGCCAGGAAGTTTATCCAAGTCAAGAGTTTGTAGAGAGTCGAAGTAGTCAAAAATCAAAAGTATTGTTTACTATCGAGCAAGGAGGAAAATCTGTGGCAGGTATGCATAGCCAAAAAATTGGGAATGCATTACGAACCATCGATCAGTGGTATCCTGGGTCTGATGGAAGCCGACCACTGGCTGTTGATCCGTTCACGGTAGATAAACGGAGAGGTGAAACCGTTCGGTTACCTGATCGCGAGCGTTCAGATTTTTATAGTTTGTTGAAGAACATTGATGAACTGAACGCATCAATGAGTGCTACTGATTCCGCTGAAAAATTGTCTGGTGATGTCCACTATTTTATGGCAAACCTAATTCGTGGTGGTGTGTTCTCTGGCGAAAGCCAAAGTAAATAGGAGGATGCAATGATAAGTCACTATGTAGAAATTAAAGCGACTGTGTTTGATGAAGATGTTCATTTCGTGGTGAACAAAGTATATAACCGGCTTCATGGATGTATTGCAAGTTTGAATTTAAATATTGGTTTGAGTTTCCCTAAGATGACAGAAGTTTCGCCAGGTGATCTCATTCGTTGTTTCGGTGTGGAATCAGACTTGAACAGTTTAAAAGACAATGCGGGGATTGAACATTTGCGATCAAAGGGGATGGTAATATTGAGTGAAATTAAAATAGTGCCTGATACTGCAACACCAGTCGCATACGTGCGGGACAGACAGGTAGAAAAAGTTACATCGCACAGAATAAGACGTAAGATTAATCGTTGCAACAAGCGCATGCTAATCCAATCTCAGCAGAGACTAGATGATGAGACTGTCCAACAAATAAAAGTGCAACTCAGGCAGAAACAGAGTTCTCAAAAGCGAGCGTATTTTTTAGTAGAAAGACAAGGCGATAAATTTCCAATCTATATCAAAAAACAATTTGTGCTTGGTAGTGAAGAGGGTCGAACACGTATATTCAACAGTTATGGACTAGGTAATTCACGTACAACAGCCGGGGCTATCTCAACTGTGTATGATTTTTAGTGAGTGGCAAGGTTGTGAAAACCTTGCTTTTACGCTCTTTAAAATATTGGTTTATAAATTAGTAGGTTAGGGTTTCTGGCGTTTCGGAAGGTTCTGGGTTGTTTTTGAAAATAATCTACGAAATATCAAACGCTTAAGGGTTATAATTTACTGTTATCCGCTGAGTACGCGGTTTAGAAAACCTGAAAAACAAAACGATCCACGATTGCAGCGTTATCCGCTGAGTACGCGGTTTAGAAATATGATTTGCGATGGCAGGTCCATGCTCCAACGTTATCCGCTGAGTACGCGGTTTAGAAATTGAATGCCTGATTTTTTGCATCGCACAACAAGTTATCCGCTGAGTACGCGGTTTAGAAAAGTAAGTAGTGGACATTATAGGTTTTCGCAATGTTATCCGCTGAGTACGCGGTTTAGAAATAACGCGCATTAACAACCTCTTTCATCAAATCGTTATCCGCTGAGTACGCGGTTTAGAAATTGGCGAAAATGACGACTTTTGGCCGCTATGGGTTATCCGCTGAGTACGCGGTTTAGAAAGAACTAAGAAAACGAAAAAGGGATTCGGGTTTGTTATCCGCTGAGTACGCGGTTTAGAAAATTTAAACCAGCTATTTGTTATGTACTTGCATGTTATCCGCTGAGTACGCGGTTTAGAAAAAAGAAGTACGCAAGCATTTTGATTTATTAGTGTTATCCGCTGAGTACGCGGTTTAGAAATAAGAGAAACTATAGTCGAATAACGTGATTGCGTTATCCGCTGAGTACGCGGTTTAGAAAAGTCGAAACAAGTTAATCGTGGTAAATTAATTGTTATCCGCTGAGTACGCGGTTTAGAAAAATTCAATGCAAGTAAAGCGACTGACGCGAGTGTTATCCGCTGAGTACGCGGTTTAGAAAAGCAAGCGCAACGCATCCGCATTCTGAAAAAAGTTATCCGCTGAGTACGCGGTTTAGAAAACCTGCATTACTCGCAGTACCCCGACGATTGGGTTATCCGCTGAGTACGCGGTTTAGAAAGTTCATGAAGCTAACGCATGAGTACTGTTATTGTTATCCGCTGAGTACGCGGTTTAGAAAATCCTTAGCCCTGCGCCAGGCCTCTCCCTCCAGTTATCCGCTGAGTACGCGGTTTAGAAAAAAATAATGCCGGTAAAAACGAGCCGGTGTTTGTTATCCGCTGAGTACGCGGTTTAGAAATAAGACTATTCAAAAATGGAGTGAGCGCAACTGTTATCCGCTGAGTACGCGGTTTAGAAAGATTGTATCTCGTACACATCCGCAACTAGGTGGTTATTCGCTGAGTACGCGGTTTAGAAATGAAGAAGTCGACGAAGAAGAAGACGATTATTGTTATCCGCTGAGTACGCGGTTTAGAAAGCTTTTGAATATTTTCGCAGCTCGTAAGCGTCCAAAACTCTGCCCCAGGCAAAATTCCTTATAGACAATCATCCGATGCCGTTGAAACCAAACCGATACTCACATTCAAGAACGGACAGCTA
>JAOUJM010000432.1 GCA_029883265.1 Gammaproteobacteria bacterium | reverse complement strand
GACATTTTTTAGCACTCTGGCGAAGTCCTGCAATTGATTCTCACTCGCGCTTTGAAAATCCGCTTGATGCTCCAGCGGCAAAATATGCACTTCCCATTCGTAGCGACTGGCGAATGGTTTAATTGCAATAAAATGCTCGCCTCGTTCGATCACGTACTGACCCACACTAATTTTACGCCGCACTTCACCTGAACGTTTGTCATAAATCGTGGCTTCGTAACTTAAGGCTTCGTCGATCAGGGTACAAAAAATACAATGATGTTGTTTAGAATAGTAAGCTTGACTATTCACCACTTCCGCTTCGACATTATGCGGCACCACCGGCATGGCGATGATTTGGCTATGGGTATGTGGAATACTGCCGCCTGCTGCCAGTCCAAAGTTTTTAAACAACAAAACATATCGCAAACGTTCGTCCGATTCATATAAAGTTTTAATGCGTTGCTGAAACAATATAAACAATGACTGTAAGTGCACAACACTCATTTCGTGTAGGGCAATGCCATGTTGGTGATGATCAATTACAACTTCGTGGCGACCATAACCATCAATGGTTTGCTGCAAACCAAAAGAAAAATTACTTTGTTTATCATTGTCAGCTAAAACAGGAAATAAATTTTCAACAATTCTCACTGACCATTCATCCTCATCAGGATAACGGACAATTGCAGGTGGGGTCTTGTGTTCATTACCTCGGCAAAAAGGACAGGTCTCCACATGTGAGCGCTGATCGCGTGAATATTGAGCCTCACTCGACTTTGGCCGCATACTGCGCGCCGTGGCGACTAACACCGATTCACTGGGAACAATTGGGTTACGACGTATCTCACGTATGCTGGGTTGTTCGCGGTCTTGACTCATAAAAACTCCTTTTTAGCTACCATAGGCAAATCCATGCAAAAAGAAAATTAAATCTTGTCAATACCGGGATTAAATTGCTTTTGTATGTCCATCCGAATGCGCTCAAACAAGGCCCTTATCAAGGGTTTCTTATTTAATTTCAATCGACTAATTGCCGTTACAGAATGATAGGGCAGAAAAATTATTAGGCATGAAACAAAGCACACAAACCGCGCAAGCAATTAAACAAGAACAGCTAAAAATGCTGGCTGATCAATCGCCTATGGCGGGGGCAGGGGCTTTGATTGCGGCTTGTGGCTTGGTGTGGGCGCTACACGAATCACTTGGCCTAGACAATTTATTGCTCTGGTTGGCCGTGGAATTGTTAGTCATCGGTATTTTGACCGGGAGTTTTTATTACAGAAAATATGCAACATCAAGCAATAAAGATACTATTTATTTAAGTCTTTATTGGCTGCAACTGATATTACAAGGCGTCACGTGGGGCGGCCTTGGACTAATGGCCTGGTTTTTAGGGGGAGAAGCCGACTTTATTTTAATACTACTTGCGCTGGTCGGCTTTGCCACCGTATCCACCCTAGGAACCGGTGTGGTGATTAGCATGTTTATCACATTGGTCAATCTGATTTTGTTACCGTCAACCATTGTTATGTTCAATATTGAGAACGGACTGGTTAACTGGTTTGCGTTGGGTTTGTTGGCCATTCTCTATATTGGCCTATTATGTTTTGCTGGTTATGTTTTTAATCAATCCCTCATAGAAGCATTTCGTTTACGTCATGAACGCGGCTTAATGGTAAAACATTTGGAAACAGAAGTTGAGCAACGCAAACATGCTGAACAAGAAGCGTTGCAATCAAAAAATCAAGCCGAGCTAGCCAGCCTCGCCAAGTCGCGTTTTTTAGCAAACATGAGTCATGAAATTCGCACGCCACTAACATCGATTCTTGGCTTTGCCGACACCTTACTAGAAGAAGAGCAAAACAAGCAAGATCAACGGAGTATGGTGCAAACCATTATTCGCAACGGCCAGCATTTATTAGGCGTCATTAACGATATTCTAGATTTATCAAAAATCGAAGCCAACCGTCTGGAAACTGAAGCATTTGAATTTGATTTTATGGATACGCTCTATGCCATACATCATGCTTTCGAACCTATGATCAAAGACAAGGGCATTAGTTTTAATACTGAAGTTATTTATCCAATGCCCAAAATTATCACTTCAGATCCAACCCGTTTGCGTCAAATCCTTTTTAACGTGCTCAGCAATGCCATGAAATTTACCGCCAAAGGCTCAATCAATATGAAAGTATCATATGATCAAGCCAGCAACTTAATTCAATTGTCCATCAAAGACAGCGGCATTGGCATGAACCCAGAAACACAGAATCGTTTATTCACTGCATTCAGCCAAGCCGACGCGTCGACTACACGAAAATTTGGTGGCACGGGTTTAGGCCTGAATATTTCAAAAACATTGGCGCAAATGTTAGGCGGCGATATTTCAGTCGCGACTCAAGAAGGCTTAGGCAGCTGTTTCACTATTTGTATTAACGCTGGTGAAGGCGCGAAGCAACATTTAATTGATGATTACCAGCCTGATCAGCAACAACATAAACGCTACACTAAGCGAAGCATTGGCATGGAAGGTC
>JAOUJM010000017.1 GCA_029883265.1 Gammaproteobacteria bacterium | reverse complement strand
CCAACGTGAAACCGATACATTCGATACGTTTATGGAGTCATCCTGGTATTACGCTCGTTACACAAGTTCCAATAATGAGCAAAGCATGTTGGATCAACGTGCAAATTATTGGTTACCCGTCGATCAATACGTGGGCGGAATAGAACATGCAATTTTGCATTTATTGTACTCGCGTTTTTATCACAAACTAATGCGTGATATTGGTCTAGTGAAAAGTAATGAGCCGTTTCGTAAACTTTTAACTCAAGGCATGGTGTTGAAAGATGGCGCAAAAATGTCAAAGTCCAAAGGCAATACTGTTGATCCACAAGCCTTGATTGATCAATACGGTGCCGATACTGCGCGTCTATTTATGATGTTTGCGAGTCCACCAGAACAAAGTTTGGAATGGTCCGATCAAGGCGTGGACGGTGCGTTTCGGTTTTTAAAACGTTTATGGAAAGCGGTGTTTGATCATTTGCAGGTGGGGCCGGTGGATGCGCTAGATGCATCGAAATTAAATGAAGCACAGGCGCAATTGCGCCGTAGTGCACACCAAACATTGCAGAAAGTGAGTGACGCTTATGGTAAACGCCATAGTTTTAATACGGCGATTGCCTCAGTGATGGAACTTTTGAACGCGGTGGCGAAGTTTAATGATAGTTCGAATCAAGGTCGTGCGACCGTGCACGAAGCTTTAGAGTTTTCGGTTTTATTATTAGCACCGATTGTGCCTCATGTGTGTCATCAATTGTGGCATGAGCTAGGTCATAAAGAAGCTGTGATTGACGCTGTTTGGCCAGCAGTGGATGAATCGGCCTTGATTTCGGATACGCTTAAACTTGTGGTGCAAGTAAACGGAAAATTGCGTGCGCATATCGATGTAGCTGCCGGTGCTGCTAAAGAAACTATCGAGCAGCAAGCGAAAGAAGAAGAAAATGTTGCGCGTTTTATCGAAGGCAAGTCGATTAAACGGGTGATTGTTGTGCCAGGGCGTTTGGTTAATATCGTGGTGGCATAAGGTTGAAATCGATGCGTCTTTTTTTGGTTTCGCTTCTATTAGTGATTTGCAGTGCCTGCGGGTTTCATTTGCGTGGTAGCGTGAGCGTGCCTGCACAATATGCGCCGGTATTTGTGGAGTATGCAAATCAAGCTTTGGGGCAAGTTTTACAATCGCTGTTAAACCAGCAAGGATTTGCCGCCGAGGATGCGACCAAAGCAAAATCGACGATTGTGCTGGGTAGCACTACTTGGCAAAAACGCATTCTCACGATGGACGCGAGTGGACAGCCAATTCAATATGAATTGAAACTCAATGCGCTTTATTCGATTCAAAATACAGACAAACAAATGCTTTTGGATTCAGAAAACATCGTTTTGAGTCGAGATTATAGTTTTAGCAGTGATCAGTTGCTGGCGAGCGATAGCGAAATTCAGCGCATTAAAGATGAATTGCTATTACAAGCAGCACAACAGGTTTTGCGTCGTTTATCGTTTTTATAAAGAGGCTAATGTGAAAATTCCATCATGGCAGTTAAATGATGAGCTGAAAAAGACCATAGCGCCGATTTATTTGGTCAGCGGTGATGAGGCCTTATTGCAAATTGAGGCGGCTGATGCGATTCGTGCGTGTGCGAAAACTCATGGTTTCAGCGAGCGTGAAGTCATGCATGTTGAGAAAGACTTTGCTTGGGAACGATTACTTGAAAGTGCAGGCAGCATGTCGTTGTTTGCGGAAAAACGTGTCATTGAACTACGTGCTTATAGCAGCAAAATTGGTACGGCTGGTTCGCAGGTCATGCAGAAATATTGTGAGATACTGCCGGAAGATACACTGTTACTTTTAACGATGCCACGTATTGAAAAAGACGGTTTGCGTTCCAAATGGCTGAAACAAATTGAGCAGGTTGGTGTCCACGTAACAGTATGGCCAATTAAAGCGGACAAATTGCCGCAATGGATTAATCAGCGTTTGCGAGCTCAAGGCTTAAATGCTGACCGCGAAGCTGTCGAATTATTAATCGAACGTGTGGAAGGAAACTTGCTCGCAGCCAAGCAGGAAATAGAAAAATTGGCATTGCTCTGTGATCAAAGAGTGACGGCGCAAGATGTGTTAGCAGCTGTAGGCGATAGTGCGCAATATGATGTATTTGCATTGGCGGAAGCCGCTAATAGTGGCGATGTTAAACGTTTTGTTAATATTTTTAATGGGTTGAGAGCCTCCGGCTTGGCCGCCAGTTTAATGCTTTGGGCGCTGAGCCGCGCGATACGCGAAAATATTTCGCCTAACCCTCATGCAGGTGCAAAAGCTAATTTTAATACTCAGGCAAGTCATAAGCGTTATACTGGAAATTCGGGTTATATGGCGACACCAAGGCCAAAATCCCATTATTTACGCTTACTTCAACACTGTTTAGCCGTGGACCAAGTGATAAAAGGTCAACGTCGTGGTAATGAATGGGATGAATTATTAAAATTGGGTTTTGCCATGTCAGGTAAACCGCTGTTAAGCAATTAAAAAAGACCGAGAAAGATCAATGAATGATGTGAATCAATACATGCAAACTTTGGGTTCTCAGGCGCGCACAGCCGCACGGCGTTTGGCGCGTGCTACCACCCAGGAAAAAAATCAAGCCTTGCTCGCGATGGCTGAAGAAATTCTAGCGCAGGCGAATGTTATTCAGGCTGCGAATCACAAAGATATGCAAGCCGGTGCAAAAAATGGTTTGGACGCAGCTTTGTTAGATCGTTTAGAACTGAATGAATCCCGCATTCAAGCCATGGCCGAAGGATTGCAACAGGTGGCGACTTTGCCCGATCCTGTGGGTGAAATTAGTAACCTGAATTATCGTCCCAGTGGAATTCAAGTGGGCCACATGCGTGTGCCTTTAGGCGTAGTCGGAATAATTTATGAATCACGTCCCAACGTAACCGCTGATGCAGCTGCTTTATGTTTGAAATCCGGTAATGCTGCGATTCTTCGTGGAGGTTCAGAAGCGATCGAATCTAATCAGGCTATTGCCAAATGTATTGCAGCAGGTTTACGTAAAGCCGGTTTGCCGGACACGGCAGTGCAAGTAGTCGAGACGACCGATCGTGCAGCGGTTGGCGCCATGATTCAAATGCCTGAATACGTCGATGTGATTGTACCTCGTGGCGGTAAAGGATTAATCGAGCGCGTGAGCAAAGAAGCTACCGTGCCAGTGATTAAACATCTAGATGGTGTTTGTCATGTCTATATTGATGACAAAGCTGATGTGAATAAGGCGGTTGATATTGCCTATAATGCAAAAACGCAACGTTATGGCACCTGTAATACCATGGAGACATTGCTTGTGGCGCAGGAAATTGCGCGTCACGTGTTGCCCGTGCTTGCAGAAAAATATCAAAGCGAAGGTGTGGAATTGCGTGGCTGCGAAGCGACAAGAGCGATTTTATCTGGAATCAATAGTGCTAGCGAAAGTGACTGGGCAGAAGAATATCTTGCACCAATTTTGGCGATCAAAGTCGTAAAAGATTTGGATGAAGCTATGGAACATATTCATCGTTATAGTTCAGCGCATACCGACGCGATCGTGACTGAAGATTACTCTCGGGCGCGACGTTTTCTTGCGGAAATTGATTCCAGTTCGGTTATGGTCAATGCATCGACTCGATTTGCCGATGGCTTTGAATATGGATTAGGCGCGGAAATCGGCATTAGTACCGACAAGTTTCATGTGCGCGGTCCAGTGGGGTTAGAAGGGTTAACTTCTCAGAAATATATTGTGTTAGGTGATGGCCATATTCGACAATAATAGTTATTTGCTAGGTGGTCGCATTTGCAAGCGTTAGGCGTGTTTGGTGGTACGTTTAACCCCATTCATAATGGTCACTTGCGGATCGCATTAGATGTCTATCAAGATTTGGGACTGGATAAGGTGTTATTTGTGCCTTGCGCCCGACCGCCGCATCGCGAACAGCCTGAAGTTTCTGCGCCACAACGCTTAAAACTTTTGCGGAGAGCGATTGAGTCTGTCGAAGGATTTGAATGTGATGCGCGAGAACTAAACCGTAGTGGGCCTTCTTATACCGTCGATACTCTGCGTGAGCTACGCCACTATTATGCTAAAACCAGCTTAAATTTAATTGTAGGTTCAGATAGTTTTCAAAACTTGGATACCTGGCATCAGTGGGAACAAATTCCAGAGTTGGCGAATATAATCGTAGCATCGCGGCCTGGTTGGGGCTCGGATGAAGCGAGTGATATGGGGCGGCGCCTGCACGCTCGTATAATTCAGGACCCACGCTTGCTTCGCCAAGAAGCCCAAGGGCAAATTATGGTTTGGCCGGTAACCCAATTAGGCATAGAAGCTTCAAAAATTCGACAACAAATCAAACAACATAAAAGTGTGCGGTTCCTATTGCCGCAAAGTGTTTTACAAATCATAGAATCGGAAAAATTGTATTGTTAGGAAAGAAAATATGCAGTTAGAGCAATTAAAAGACTTAGTGGTGGATGCCTTGGATGATTTAAAAGCAAAGGATATTCGTGTTATCGATGTGCGGGGTTTATCTAACGTCACCGACTTAATGGTGGTTGCTACGGGTAGTTCCAGTCGCCAGGTTCAAAGCATGGCGCAACACTTGGAAGAAAAAGTCAAACAAGCCGGTGTCACACCGCTTGGCAGTGAAGCTGATAAGCAAGCGGAATGGGTATTGGTGGATTTGGGTGAACTTGTCGTGCATATCATGCAGCAAGCGGTTCGTGACTATTATCAATTAGAACGTTTGTGGAGTACACCAATGGCAGGCGAATCAGCGTTCGAAGATGAAGACTTGGCGCGTGCAGGTCACGGCTAAGTCAAAATGAAACTCTTTTTGATTGCTGTTGGCAGCAAGATGCCGCAATGGGTGCAAGTAGGGGCTGATGAATATGTTAAACGTTTCAGTGGCGACTGCCGTCTACAATTAATTGAAATCCCTTTAGCAAAGCGCGGCCGAAGTATTAGTGTAAGTCAGAACCAAAGTGTTGAATGTGAAAAAATGTTGGCAGCGAGTCCGGCTACTTGTCACAAGATTGCGCTGGATGTTAGTGGTAAGCCGCTTTCCACCGAACAGTTAGCTAATGAAATGAAGCAATGGCAGCGTCTTGGAGAGTCAGTTGTGTTTTATATCGGCGGTCCTGACGGCATGTCTTCTACGTTTTTACAACAATGTGATCAGCGTTGGTCATTATCCGCCATGACCTTTCCTCACAGCCTGGTTCGAGTGATGCTTGCAGAACAGCTTTATCGAGCTTGGAGTATTTTACAAGGACACCCATATCATCGAGCTTGAGTGCTTGCTATCAGTAATCGTGCAATTATTGGTATATTAACTGCTGCAAAATGATCACCCTAAGGAAAACCATGGGATTTGATTTTTATCTAGCTTCTGCTTCTCCTCGACGACGGGAAATGTTAAGCCAACTAGGCTATAACTTTCATGCCATGGCAGTGGATTGTGATGAAAGCTTATGCGAAGGTGAAACTGCCGAGCAAGCTGTGATGCGCTTGGCGCGTATGAAAGCAGAAATAGCCCTAGCGCAAGTCGCATCAGCTAAACCTGTTTTGGCTGCAGATACCCTTGTTGTTCAGGGTGAAAAGATTTTTGGCAAGCCAATAGATAAACAAGACGCTTTTGCCATGTGGCAGGTATTGGCGGGCAGTGTGCACCAAGTTTTATCAGCGGTTGTTGTGAGTCAGCACGATCAATTGGAAAGTGTTTGTGTGAGTAGTGAAGTTTACATGGGGCCAATCTCACGGCAGCAACAAGAGGCTTACTGGGCAAGTGGTGAACCACTGGATAAAGCCGGCGCATATGCGATCCAAGGAAAAGCCAGTGTGTTTGTCGAAAAAATAAATGGAAGTTATAGTGGAATAGTTGGTTTACCGCTATTAGAAACCGCTGCACTTTTAAATCGTTTTGGTATCAAATTGTGGCCGAGTTAATGCCGCATAGGATCAAAGGATCATGAGCGAAGAAATGCTAATCAATATTACCCCCCAGGAAACGCGAGTTGCGGTGCTGGAAAACGGGGTGTTGCAGGAAGTATTTATTGAGCGTAGTCGTAAACGAGGCATTGTTGGTAATATTTATCGAGGCAAGGTCAGTCGGGTATTACCAGGCATGCAGGCGGCATTTGTTGATATTGGTCTTGAACGAGCCGCATTTTTACATGCATCGGATATTCAATCGGATAATGCACCTATTCCTAATGCCGAGGAAAAAACCGATGTGCCACCGATCACTGAAATTGTTCGTGACGGTGAGGAACTTTTAGTACAGGTAGTCAAAGACCCGTTAGGTACAAAAGGGGCCAGGCTTTCAAGTTTTATCACCATTCCAGCGAGATTTCTGGTTTATATGCCAAACACCAACCATGTGGGTGTATCGCAAAAAATTGAAGGCGACGCCGAACGGCAACGATTAATTGATATTGTAGAGTCTTTGCGTTCTGAGGTATCGCAAGGTGGATTTATATTGCGAACGGCAGCCGAAGGTGTGGGTGAGGCTGAGCTAAAAGCCGATGTGATTTTTCTTGAGCGTGTATGGAATGATATTCAAGAGCGGATTCATAACAAACATAAAGGCCAAGTGGTGCATGAAGATCTACCCCTATCCATGCGTGCAATTCGTGATAAGGTTGGCAAAGATATCGAGAAAATTCGCATTGATTCAAAAGAGCATTTTCAAAAAATTTCCAAGTTTGTAAAAAAATTTATTCCGGAACGCTTAGCTGGAATTGAATATTATTCAGGTCCACGTCCAATCTTTGATTTGTATTCCGTTGAAGATGAAATACAAAAAGCCTTGCAGTCAAAAGTTCAATTAAAATCAGGTGGTCATTTGGTGATTGATCAAACCGAAGCTATGACAACCATTGATGTTAATACGGGTGCATTTGTTGGTCACCGTAATTTGGATGAAACCATTTTTAAAACCAATCTCGAAGCAACTCAAGCGATTGCGCGGCAATTACGTTTGCGTAATCTGGGTGGAATAATTATTGTCGATTTTATTGATATGGGTGATGATGAGCATAAACGTCAAGTGTTACGTGCGCTGGAAAGAAGCTTGGAAAGAGATCATGCAAAAACCAATATCAGTGAAGTTTCGTCATTGGGTTTAGTGCAGATGACACGCAAGCGTACGCGTGAAAGTTTAGAGCATGTATTGTGTGAGCCATGCCCGGTGTGTCATGGTCGAGGTACCGTCAAAACTCCAGAGACGATTTGTTATGAGATATTTCGTGAACTTTTACGCGAAGCGCGTCAGTTTGAAGCGCAGCAGTTTTTGGTTCTAGCGGCACAAACTGTGGTTGATATTATGTTGGATGAGGAATCTGCCAGTGTTGCGGAATTGGAAGCATTCATTGGGAAGCCGATCAAGTTTCAAGTGGAAACAGAATATACCCAAGAATTATTTGATGTGGTGTTAATGTAGATCGTGGCAGAAGTAAAAAAACATATTCGTTACACTTGGTTCACGCTTTGGTATGTGGTTATTATCTCGTTGGTATTGGCTGCTGTTAGTTTAAGCGTTGTGCGTATTGCGTTGACTTTTGCGGGTGACTATATTCATGATATTGAAACCTGGGCAAAAGCGTTTGTCGGTGAAACAATTGCCATTGAAAATATGGATGCTGAATGGCAGGGTTTCGAGCCTTTGCTCGTGCTCAATAACGTTGAGCTTTTTACTGAAAAAACTGAGCAATCATTCGCAAAATTCTCCAAATTAAAAATAGGTATCAATCTTTTTGCTTCCGCGCAACAAGGCACAATTGTGCCAGGTAGTTTGACGGTTGAAGGCGCGAGAATGAAAGTATTGCGTCATCAGGATGGTCACATCACAGTAGAAGGAATGGCGGCTAACGATAGTGCGCCAACGAAAAACAATAATGATCAAACTGTTCAAGCCGAGCCTCCAAGTAACGACCAAGTGCTGGGTAATTGGTTCTTGAGTCGAGAGCTGGTACAGATAAAAGACAGTGAAATTATTTGGACTGATCGCCAAACTGATCGCAAGGACTTGGAGTTTTCCAAGGTTAACCTGGAGTTGCGAAATTCTGATGATGTTCACCAATTAACGGGCTCTGTAAATTTGCCCTCTGAGTTTGGGCGGAAGCTTAATTTTGCAATGAATCTTGATGGCAATATTCTAGTGGCGAATGCTTGGTCGGGTAAAATATTTCTCAGTGGGGATCGAATAAATATTCATACCGTATTGCCCAAACATGAAGTTGGGCGCGCTCAATTAAGCGATGGAAGCGCTGTATTGTCTTTGTGGAGTGAGTGGCGTAATGGCAAGCTGGAAAATGTTAGTGGAAAAATAAAAATTCATGATGGTCAAATTGCATCGTTGGATCGTGCGCGATTATTAGTCGTTGATGAGTTGAGCACTGATTTTGCGTTTTTTTTCACCAAGCAAGGTTGGCGTTTATTGCTGGACCGATTGGTGTTAAGTGATGGAAAAAATCATTGGCCTGAAACGCGAGTTGTAATGGAGCATGACAAAGGCAATTCCAGCTATACATTAAAAGCGTCGTATATAAACTTTGTTGAACTGTCCCGGGCTTTGGTGATTTCACAACTTGGAGGGGAGACATTAACCGATTTTTTTGAACAAGCCAAACCCAATGGCTCGGCGATGAATCTACAAGTGAATTATCGTCATTCTGATCAACCACAATTTACCGTACAAACTGAAATGCGGGGCCTTAATATGTTTTCCTGGCGTAAAATTCCGGGTTTTAAAAACGTCTCAGGTTCACTGCATTTCACGCAGTCATCAGGCAATATGATTCTTTATTCGCGGGACTGGACTTTTCGCTATCCCTGGTTATTTGCACAAGCTTTCGATTTCACTCAGTTAAGCGGTGAAGTGAACTGGGTTAAAGTGGACCAGGAGTGGGTGGTTGATGCCCATGACTTAAAACTTTTCAGTGACGATTTAACCTTGGATGGTCGCTTCAATATGCGTTTCCCACAGGGTAAGCCTCCGTTTCTTGATATGATTTTTCGAGTAGCCAGTGATGATGCATCCAAAGTCTATGCTTATATGCCCGTCGGCATTATGAATACGGATGTAGTAAGTTGGATGCAGCGTTCAATTCGGCGCGGCAAAGTGGTCTCAGGCGGCGCAGTTTTTTACGGTCAGGCCAATGAGTTTCCGTTTCGCGAAAACACAGGGAAATTTAATCTACAACTGGGGATAAAAGACGTTAGTTTAGATTACCTGCCTGGTTGGCCCACCATTAAAAACATCGATGGTGAGTTTCGCTATAGCGGCTATGATTTAGAGTTTGTTGCGAATCAGGGTAATATTTTTTCAAATCGGCTGAGCAATGTAGTGGTCGCTGTCGAAGATTTAAAAGTACAGCCACTGCTGCTAAAAATTGACGGCGAAGTTTCCGGTAATACACAAGATAAACTACGCTACTTGCACCGTAGTCCGCTGGAGCAAGTATTTGCGCGGCATTTGCAGCCATTCAACTTAAGTGGTGAAAGTCATTTGAAATTAGGTTTGTCTATTCCCTTGAGTAAAGGCGCTGAAACAAAAGTCGATGGTGAAATAGAGTTTAGCAATAACCGATTAAGTGCACCGGGTGCGCGTCTTGATATTTACGAACTCAACGGCATTCTAAATTTTACAGAAACCAATATTTGGTCATCGCGTTTAACTGGACGCATGGGCAAGCAAGCGCTTAATGCCCGAATCGACACTGCTGATACGGCTTTTGGGCGGGACTTAGTTATCTCGCATCAAGGTGTGGTTGATGGTGATGATATGCGTTATTTGTTTGCCACGTTTTTGGAAACGCCTCACTGGGCGGATTATTTGCGCGGGCAAAGCCATATGAATTTAGATATCCATATTCCGATTTCATCCATCGAAGAAACCCAGATCCCAGTTTTAAATGTAAGCTCAAATTTAATTGGCATGGCGGTGGAGTTACCGTATCCAATGCTGAAAACCATTGATGATGCCGTCAAGTTTGATTTAGCTGTCGACTTGGCCGGTTTAGAGCGCAAGATAAATTTGAAATATGGCAACACCCACGCATTATTTCAGCTTAATGAAGTTGGTGATTCGCTTGAACTGGTTAAAGGCGGAATCGGTTTTAACACGCTGGGCAGCATTCCTACTGAATTTGGTTTTCGTTTCAATGGTAAGCTGGACAAGTTTTACTGGTCGCAATGGGATCCTTTGTTGTTTCCTACCACGGAAGTAACACCACTTCTCGCGACCGGTGGCGGTGGAAGTTCAATATTTTTTGATGTTAGTGTTCAAGACTTGGAGGTGTTTGGTTCAAAATTTAAAAACACTGATATTCAAGCATCAGGCTCTAGCCAAGGCTGGACGGTGCATACCAGCGGTCCAGATTTGACAGGCGATATGTTTGTGCCATCGGTGTGGAAGAGTTCAACCTTAACTATGGATATGGAGCGATTGGTCATTAAAACCGATCCGACTCAAGAGTCGAGTGTAAATCTTGATCCCCGAGATCTTCCCGAAGTGAGAATTAGCGCCGGTGAATTCGAATACAACAATAGCAAATTTGGTCATTTAGAATTGGTGGCGAAACAACGTCCAGGTGTGGGTCTCAATCTACAGCGTTTAATCATGCAGTCAAAAAATGAAGTAATCAACGCCACGGGAAATTGGTTGGCCGATGATGTAAAACAACAGTCCAAATTTGAAATAAAAATGCATAGTCAGGATTTGGGCAAGTCGCTCACCAATTGGGGTTATGAAGGCACCTTCGCCGAAGGCATTACCGATTTTGATATTCAGGCTTCTTGGGATGGTAAACCAACGGATTTTGCGTTTGAGCGTTTGGATGGAAAAATTTCCATGAAGATTCAAGGTGGACGTTTATTAGCTGTTGACCCTGGTGCCAGTCGTTTGCTTAGCGTTTTGAGTTTACCGGCATTGCCAAGACGAATATTTTTGGATTTTAGAGATTTATTCGCCAAAGGCATGACCTTTGATTTAATCAAAGGTGATTTTGATATCCGTAATGGCGATGCCTTTACCAGTGATTTATTACTCGATGGCCCTACCATGAAAATCAACATGGCAGGTAGGGTTGGATTGGCCAAAGAAGACTATGACCAAGTTATTCACCTAAATGTTAAAGTGGCAGAAAGTTTGCCTCTCTTAGGTGTCTTGGCAGTGGAACCGACCATGGGTGTAACCTTGTTGGTTTTAAAAACATTGTTTCAGAAACAGATTGATGATCTCAGCACCTTACAATATACCGTCACCGGTCCGTGGGATAACCCGGTCATAGAAAAAGTTGAGCGCGGTGTGGGTAAGGTTGAGGAAGAATTTATTGACCAACCTTAACATTGTTGGTTTTGAGTGTGTTATAAAACAATCTGAGATTTTTAAACATACAACTACCCAGTTCTTAGGGAGTTATCAAGGAGTTAAGCATGAGTCGGGTTGCTGCGATTCAAATGGCCTCAGGGCCTAATGTAGGCGCAAATCTTATTGAGGCTGATCGACTAATATCACGTGCAGTGGATGCCGGTGCTGAATTAGTCGTGTTGCCTGAAAATTTTGCCCATATGGGGGTTTCCGAACAAGAAAAACTAAAATTCGCGGAAGACGAAGGCAGCGGTAAAATTCAGGATTTTCTCAAAGAAAAATCACAAAAACTAGGTGTATGGATTGTTGGTGGTACATTGCCGATGAAATGCCAAGATCCGAATAAAGTTCGTGCGGCCTGTTTGGTTATTGATAACAAGGGCAAACAAGTTGCTCGATATGACAAGATTCATTTATTTGACGTAGCTGTACCTGATGCCGAGGAGAGTTACGCTGAATCAACGGCGATTGAGCCCGGCTCTGAAACCGTGGTGATCGATACGCCAATCGGAAAAATGGGCGTAGCTGTTTGTTATGATTTACGTTTTCCCGAATTATTTCGCCAAATGCATGACCAGGGTGTGGAAGTTTTTGCTGTGCCATCGGCCTTCACAGCCATCACCGGTAGGGCTCATTGGGAAATTATTGTACGTGCCCGTGCGGTAGAAAATTTATCGTTTGTGGTAGCCGCTGCCCAAGGTGGTTACCATGTAAGCGGACGCGAAACCCATGGTGATAGCATGATTGTCGACCCGTGGGGCAACGTGTTGGATCGGCTACAACGAGGTTCTGGATTTGTTATTGCCGAGCTCGATCTCAAACGCCTAAAAAGCATTCGCCGCAACTTTCCCGTGTTGGAGCACCGAAAACTATAGCCTATGAGTGATACGATAGAAATTGCCAAAGCGACATTCCTAAACCCGTTTGGATTACAAGAATCCGATTTGAACCAAACCCTAGCCAAGATTATGTCACCTGGGGGTGTGGATGATGCGGATTTATACTTTCAACATACACACTATGAATCCTGGTCTTTAGAAGACGGTAGAGTTAAAGACGGTAGCTTCGGCATTGAGTCGGGTGTAGGTGTACGCGCCGTGAATGGCGAAAAAACTGGTTTTGCCTATAGTGATGACATTTCACTTGCAGCATTGGAAAAATCGGCGCAAACCGTACGTGCAATTGCGCGTCAAGGACAAAGCCAATCGGTGCAAGCTTGGACGGGTATGCAAACCGGTCATCAACTTTATCAAGCACTCGATCCCTTGGGTAGTTTAAGCCAGGAACAGAAAATTGCCTTGCTTGAGTCAGTAGACGTAGAAGCGCGTAAGCAAGACCCGCGAATAAAGCAAGTCATGGTCAGTATGGCTTCAAGCCGTGATGTGATTTTAGTAGCTGCCGCCGATGGCACCTTGGCAGCTGATGTGCGGCCATTGGTGCGTTTAAGTGTTTCTGTGGTAGCGGAGCAAAATGGACGTCGCGAACAAGGTTCATCCGGTGGCGGTGGTCGTACGGAATATGATTTTTTCCTCAACCAAGACCGTGGTTTGGAGTACGCTCGCGAAGCTGTGCGTCAGGCCTTGCTCAATTTGGAAGCCGTAGATGCGCCCGCAGGAAATATGAAAGTCGTGTTAGGTTCCGGTTGGCCAGGCGTGTTATTGCACGAAGCGATTGGTCATGGTCTTGAAGGTGATTTTAATCGTAAAGGCAGCTCTGCATTTTCAGGTCGCATAGGTGAAAAAGTTGCCTCACCGATCTGCACAGTCGTTGATGATGGTACGTTAAGTGGTCGTCGCGGCTCATTGAATATTGATGATGAAGGCACGCCAACGCAAGTGACCACACTTATTGAAAATGGCATTCTAAAAAATTATATGCAAGACAAACTCAATGCCCGTTTAATGGGCATGAAGCCCACCGGTAATGGTCGGCGAGAGTCATATGCGCATTTACCGCTACCACGCATGACCAACACTTATATGCTTGCCGGTGAACATGATCCCGAAGAAATTATTGCATCGGTAGACAAAGGCATTTATGCCGCCAATTTTGGTGGGGGCCAGGTTGATATCACTTCGGGAAAATTTGTATTCAGTGCGAGCGAAGCTTATTTAATCGAAAACGGAAAAATTACCCAGCCGGTGCGTGGCGCTACCTTAATTGGTAATGGTCCTGATGTCTTAACACGGGTATCCATGGTTGGAAGTGATATGAATTTGGACAAGGGTGTCGGGACATGTGGTAAAGATGGGCAAAGTGTTCCGGTTGGTGTAGGTCAGCCCACTTTGAAAGTTGATGGTTTAACCGTGGGTGGGACAAGCGCATAATGCAAGACAAACAAGCTTATCTTGATGCAATTCAATTAGTCTTGGATGAAGCCAAGGCGCAAGGTGCAAGTGCATGTGAATGTGCCATGGGGGTCGAAGCCGGATTATCAGCCAGTGTGCGTTTAGGTGAAGTTGAAACTTTGGAATATCATCAAGACAAAGGCCTGGGAATTACGGTTTATCTTGGTCAAAGCAAAGGCTCAGCCAGTACTTCGGATCTCAGTGCTGACTCGATAAAACAAACGGTGAGTGCTGCCTGTGGAATTGCCAAGTACACCGCTGCTGATGAATGCGCCGGTTTGCCTGAAAAGGATCGCCTGGCTTGGGACTATCCGGATTTAGATTTATATCACGCTTGGGATGTGCAAGCCGAGCAAGCTTTGGAATTAGCCAAAGAATGCGAAGACCATGCACGGGCTTTTGACAAGCGTATAAGTAATTCCGAAGGAGCGACCACATCTAGTCATCGCGGCAATCATTTTTACGCAAATAGTCACGGTTTTATTGGACACTATCCTTCATCGCGTCACAGTGTAGTGTGCTCAGTCATTGCACAAGATGAGCAAGGCATGCAACGCGATTATTGGTATACCGCTAGTCGTAACCCGAAAGAATTAGAAAGTATGCGCCAAATCGGCGAAACTGCCGCGAAACGTGCCGTGGCACGACTCAATGCAAGACAGCTTCCTACAGGGCAATGGCCCGTGTTATTCACTCCCGATACCGCCATTGGTTTGGTTGGTCATTTTATTCGTGGTATTCGAGGTGGTAGTCTTTATCGAAAAACATCGTTTTTACTGGACTCCTTGGGTGAACAAATTTTTCCGGACTGGATACACATGGATGAGCAGCCACATATTAAAGCAGCCTTGGGTAGTGCGCCTTTTGACAGTGAAGGCGTGGCAACTCAATCAAGGGATTTGGTGAAAGCAGGTGTGGTTCAAGCTTATGTACTGGACACCTATTCAGCACGACGTTTAAATATGGAAACCACTGGTAATGCCGGTGGTGTGCACAATCTAACCTTGGAAAGCAGCGGTCATTCGTACGAAGATTTGCTGTCGCAAATGGGAACAGGATTAATTGTTACTGATTTAATGGGGCAAGGTGTGAACAATGTGACGGGCACTTATTCTCGTGGTGCAGCCGGTTTTTGGCTGGAAAATGGCGAAATTCAATTCCCAGTCCATGAAATTACTATTGCTAGTAATTTAAAAGAAATGTTTAAAGGTATTATTGCCGTCGGCAATGATATGGATCATCGGCGAAATATCCGCACGGGATCAATTCTAGTTGATAAAATGACGATTGCGGGTGAATAATATCATCGGCTTGATAATCGTTATTTAAAAAACGATTATTACATTTTGTTGAAGATATATTATTGAGAAACAAACTAAAACACGGACTATCAGACAAGTATGAACCGCTTACACAAACCTGGCTGGTGTTTCTTTTTTAGCATATGTGTTTTCTTTTTTGCTTTTTCTGTTGGTATTGCAGATGAGCAAAAATCTGAAGCCAAAAAAAAACCTGATGATGATTTCGGCTACGTAATTCGCAAAGCGACGGCGAAAAAAATGGCGCGTGATGTTTTGCATAAGCTAATAATCAGCGGTAGTTTAGACAAGTCTTGGAATGACGCAAAAATTACCGAAACGCTAAAGAAAGTATTCGCCAAAGAAGAAGAATGGCGTGTGGCATTTCACAATCCAGTCATTGAAAAAAAAGAAGAGCAAACCTATTATATTTTCCTTAGCCGCTTTGGTGAGATGATGGGTGCAAACTATACCGGGCAATAAACATGGTGTGCTTTGGTATGCAGCAGGTTTAATTGTGGCCACGCAATTTGTGCGGTCGTGTCTTAAGTCTTAGAGAATAAAAAAGCCTACCAAATGTCAGTAGGCTTTTTTGAATTATGGCGCGCCCGAGACGATTTGAACGTCCGACCTTTGGCTCCGGAGGCCAACGCTCTATCCAGCTGAGCTACGGGCGCTTGATAAGGTGAGCTTTACGCACCGTATTGTACTGATTTTTAGACAGATGTCGCCTGTTTTGTGAATCGAGTAGTACTTATTTAGCTTGTCAGACTATTTTCAAAGTACCGCTTAAGCTCGTGAATACATCGACTTAGCGAATTCTTTTTAAATTTAAAGTGAATTAGCGCAGTTATTGCCAGAAAACCTATTGATTCTTAAGGCCAAAGCCTTTATGTATAGAGTTACTATTTGCACACTAGGTTGCTTCGTAGAAGATCTAATTTGTGTGCACTTTGTATAATGGTCGATTTGGCCAGGAAAGGATATATGACTTTAATTAGCATAATTTTTAGTTTATTAGCAGAACGTTTCTTTAATGCCATTAATGAATATCGCCAATTCGATTGGTTTGCGCGTTTTGTTGATTGGTCGCGGACTAAGATTTCCAAGGAAAGTGCATTTAATGGCTGGCTAGGTGTTATTGCCATTGTGATTGCTATCCCGTTAGTAGCCGCTTTTATTTATCACGAGTTACACGATTGGTTTTACTTGTTCGGGTTTTTATTTGGTGTGGTGGTGCTGTTGTTTTCTTTGGGTCCGCAACGTTTTTATCATCAGATTAAAGATTTCTGCGAAGTCATCCAGCCAGGCGAATCTGCCAGTGAAGAGGCGATTGCCAATGCAGAAAAACTGTTAGGTCGTGAGGTTAGCGAGGAAGAAAAAACTCACTTGGATCAAGCCGTCACGGAAATGATGTTAGTAAAGTCGGTGAATAGTTTGTTTGGTGTGATTTTTTGGTTCTCCATATTGGGACCAATAGCAGCTTTGACTTATCGTTTGATTTTACTGTTGGCCGAGCGCCTGGCAGAACCAGTGGAAAGTGCTGATGATGACGAGAATCCTCTACTGGAAACTTCGCAACAACTTGCGTTTTATGTGCAATGGATACCGGTACGTTTATTGGCTTTAAGTTATGCGGTTGCCGGAAACTTTGTTGAAGGTATGGCCCGTTTTAAAAATGCCGATGACGATGCTGTTGAGCGTTGGCCCAATCAAAATGAGCGTTTACTCGTATCATCTGGTTTGGGCTCATTAGGTTTAAAGTCAGATGATGATGCAAAACAGCGTTGTAATGCTTCTGCGGCGCTCGATTTGATCCGTCGTACCATAGCGTTGTGGGTAGGGCTCATCGCATTAATGACCTTAACTGGCTGGCTGGCTTAATAATTTGATCTCTTGTGACTTTGACCTGGGGGCGTTTGGGTTTCGTGCTCCGGGATTCACCAAGTAACGCAAATTTTAGCAAGACAAAACTACTTAATAACTCAAATGCGACAATTCCCCATAGGCTTATCAGGTCAAAATAAATCAAGCAAGCCAGCGCTAATTTGCTCGTGCAAAAAACAACACCGAGTTTATTTGTCCTTTGTACAGTATCGTAACTGACTTGGCGTAATTCACTAATATAATTCACATCATCGCCCATGACGAATACATCGCTTGTGGATATGTTCTTGGGCTGGTTGAAGTTGTCTGTTGAAATACGCAGACAATTTATCTGATTGGCAATGTCGCCTCGATTGGTGATTACGGCAAATGGGTTTTGTGGGTCGATACGTTGAATATAGTCAATTTTTTCTTGATTGTTGAGTTCACCAAAAACTTTGTCGAATCCATACTGTTCATAAAAACTTGCGCTAGGACCAGTATTATCCTCGGATAAAACCGCGACAGACTCTATGCCACTGGCGTGAAGATTTTCTATTGCGCTACCAAGTTTAGTGCGGACCGGGTCGAGGATAGTTATAAACCCGAGCACATGATCCTCGGTTGCAAGTAAAATCGCATTACTGCCTTCGTTTTCCCATAAATTTAGTTTTCTCTGAAGCTCGGGTGTGTCAAGTTGGTTCTTTCTTATGGTTTTGTAGTCACCAAGGAGTAATGTTTGTTGATTGATATCTGCTTTAATATATTGCTCATGCTTGTCTAGTAATTTGCTCTGATGTAGCTCAATATCATTTTGCTCGGCACGTCGCACGATAGCCTTGAACGATGGATTCTTGTGATGCTTGGCGATACTAGCGGCGAGACTTAGTATCACTTTAATAGGTTTGCCATCCAGGGAAATGACTTCCATTGCTTCGGGTTGATTGATGGTAAGCACACTTGTTTTATCTATGACTAATTGTTTTAATCGACTAAGCTCTGGCCATAATGCTAGGTTTTTTATATGCAAGCCACGATTGGCGAGTTTGTAAATGCCTTGCAAGTAAGAAATATGCGTGGCAACACTTAATGAAATTGGCAGTGAAATGATGACCAAGGCCAGTCCTAAACTTAGCCATTGAGGCTCGATTGTGCCTCCGGGTGGAAAAGCCAGTGCAAATGGCAAAATCGCACTTATGATGAAGAGTGCGCGAGCACCAAATTCGATTAGGCTTATATTGGTTTCGTGTTTGAGCTCGGTGTATTGAGAGTTAACTAAGCTGTTCAAGACGTTTCTTGCAATTGTTTCGCATTGTAGTTTTTGTGTTCTTATGAATGCTTCACCTTCGACGACTTTTTGCCCGGCAAAAACCATTTGCTGCTTTTGATAGCGCTGTTGTTTAAAAATCCCGGTTAGAGGTTTTTCCTGGCAGACGATATTACCGGATACCAGCGAGCCATCCACAGGAACGTATTCGCCTTTTTTTACCGCAACCACGTATCCCTTCTTTATCATCCGAGTTGCAATGGTTGTAATCTTATTGTCAGTTAGTAGTATTCGTGAGATTGATGGTAGGCACGACTTAAGTTTTGTAAGTTGTAGTTTGGTCTTATCAAGCGCCTTACGTTGTAGCATTAGAGTTATCGAGTGGCACAAACCAATGAAGGCAGCAATAAACCATTGGTCAATACTGATGGCAAATAGCATTACGAAAATGGTTAAGGTAAAGGTATTCAAACGATGCGTGAATAGAGGCAAATAAAGACCATAGCGTGTGAGTGGAATGCTGCTTAATATAATTGACACTAAGAAAAAACTAAACTCTAAAATATTTGCTTGCGGTATGAATCCTTGTATAAGTACGCCAAGGAATGCCATCAACGCATTCATGAGTAAAACGCTATCCTGAAATATATGTTTTTCGATAGGCTGATTGGCAACATAACGGTTTGCGTAAATGCCTGAATTATTGATTTTACATAGCAGATTTTCACAGTTGGGTTCTGGGTTATGAAATACCAAGAGCAGTTTTTTTCTAGGCTTGAATAGAAAACGCTGCACGCCATTGGTATTATGCAAAAGTTGTTTCAACTTTTGCTGAACCGTTATCTGTGCAAGGTCGGGTATCTCGATTTCACTGCGACGTTGAGCAAAGGGGTTGCGCGATATGAAGCCGAGTCGTAAGACTCTATTTTTGACTAATCGAATAGCGTCATTGGAGTCGGCTGAAAAATATAATTCGCCAATGTCGAATTCAAGGCTTACATTTTGCACACCTGGAAGCTGTGTCACTGCATCCACAATGCATGGAATCTGGCGAGTGTTGACTAAATTTACAATTTCAATTGAATAAGTTTGCATAAATGTTGTTTGCTATAAAAATAAATTATATGGGAGTGGCTTGTGAATGCAGTTAGCGTACCTAGGTGTTGATCTAGTATTTGAATAAGCGAATAAAATATAAAGCTTTGCAGGTAAACAATTCGTCAAATTGCGATTGGTTTTTATTGCACTAAGCTGGAAAAATTTATTAATAGCCATAGTTTTCAGCGATGACTCCTTGTCGTCACACAATAGCAAGCAATATGTTTCAAGTTATTTAGGTGTAGCGGAAGCAGAAGTAAAAATATTTAGGCGGTATTGAAATAATTTTTCTGTATTATTCGTCCAAGATAATCAGTTATAATGATAGGTCTATAGACAGACTCCTCCACGATGAAGAACATGATGATCTTTGAATACAAAATGGAATGTAAAAATATCATAAAACAAATCAGAAATATGCTATGCATAATAAGTGTGTTAGTGCTCACTTCTTGCGCTAGTGTTTCATTGGTTGAGAGTATTGAGCCAACTGAGGCAGATATTCAGTCAGTTCATGATCTTGGTGCCGATACGGCATTGCAACAAGCCGAGCAAGCATTGACTCAAACTCAACAGTCCGAGAGTGGATTTCTTGTGCCTGAACACGTGGATGTTGCCAATAAAGCCATTAATGATGCACGTCAATTGTTGTCGGAAGAAGCGACCCGAGACAAAGGCATTACAAAAGTAGCGGTAGCAAATGCAGTTTTGAAAAACAGTGATCGTGTCGTTAAGCAAGTCAAAAGCATGTTAAAAGATGAATTGGAAATCAAGCAAAGCTTGGATGAATTATCAACAAGCGATGTTTATAGTAATGAATATGAAAGTGTGATGGATCGTTTACAGCGGGTTATCCGTCAAATCGAAACTGGTCAGGCTAGAAAAGCCGATGAGCAACGCCCTAATTTAGTGAAAGATATGCAAGCACTTGAAAGTAGAGCCATGCAGTATCGGGTTTTACATGAAGCTGATGAGATTATGCGCCGGGTAAAAAGTTGGGGTGGCGAACAATTAGCGCCTACGGCTTATACAGATGCAAACGCGGTTATCAGTAAAGCAAAAGACTTCATGGATAAGAATGTTGGTCGTTCTTACAATATTGATACCTTGCGTGAGGAAGTGGTTTTTTCTGCCAAACGGGCGCTTTACATTACCAAAGAAGTTGCTGCTTTACAGCACAAAGTTAAATTGCCGCTTGAGCAATTAGTGCTAGATGCAGAATATCGCATGTATCGTATTGCCAGAACGCTTTCTAATGATGATGTTCGAGATAATCCATTAGAAGTCCAGTCAGAGATGTTGGCGTCAAAAGCAAATCAACTGAATGAAAAACTCATTCAAAGCACGAATGTTACTGATATTTTACGAAATGCGATTATACACACGCAGGATCAAAGCGGTGATGGGCAGATTTTAGCCATAGGAAAACGCATTGAAAACTTGAAAAAAGAGAAACAAGAATGGCTGGCCAAAGATGCATTGTATAAGGCGCGTATTCAGGCCTTGCAAGACAAATTAGAAGAGCGCAACGCCCAGGTGATCGGATTACAAGCTAGTTTACTAAAATTCGCCCAAGAGCAAGTATCTACGAAACAATCTCAGCCTGATGTTAAAAAAACCCTATTACAGCCTGCGCCGAAGCCAAAAGCCGAGTCATTGGATTCAGAGCTTCAATCTGATTTGAATCGTGAGCAACTGATTGACACACCGAATATATCCATAACTGAACCAACTCCATCGCTATCTAAGACACATGATGCCGAATTAGTTGAGGCTGAAAACACGGCTGAATCAACTAATATGGATAGTGTCACTAACATCACTGGACTAGGAGAAGAAATTCCCGTCACAACGATTTCCGGGCAAACGTCAAAAAATCTTGTAGAGCGATTAAAGCTCAATGATGATGCATATCAAAAATCGTCGGTGGAAGATAAAATAGCTAAAGAAGAAGCTTTGATTACTCGTGCCGAGCGACTGGTTAGCACCGACAGACGCGAATCCGTTGGCACAAAAACCAGCCATACGGCACAACAATCAACCGCCAATGCAAATGCCACGTCTACACAGCAACCTTCTCGTGAATTATTAGACGCTTTTGTTAATATTAACGAATAGTTTCTTTTTCTAATTCAGGTCATATTTTTATGAGTCAACTCAAGCTTGGTATTGCACTAGGAAGCGGCGCAGCGCGTGGTTGGTCACATATTGGGGTATTAGAAGCGCTAGCGGCTGAATCAATTCACCCAAATATTATCTGCGGAAGCTCTATTGGTTCTTTAGTGTCCGCTGCCTATGCTGCCGATAAGCTTGCTGAGTTGAAGCATTGGGTGCTTGCGCTTGATAAGCGATTTATTTTTAAGCTTGCTGACATTAGTTTGTTTTCTAGCGGTAGTTTAATTGAAGGAAAAAAATTAATTGCAGAGCTAGAGAAACAAATTGGCGAATTTAAAATTGAAAATATGCCCAAGCCTTTTGCCTGTGTTGCAACTGATTTACAAACAGGCCGTGAGATTTGGTTGCGCCAAGGTGATCTATGGTCAGCAGTTCGAGCGTCCATGGCCTTGCCAGGAATGTTTGCACCCGTTAGAAAAGAAGAGCATTGGTTGGTTGATGGTGGTTTGGTAAATCCTGTGCCTGTGTCTTTGTGTCGGGCCATGGGTGCTGATATTGTTATTGCTGTTAATCTTAATAGTGACATTGTAGGCAAACATTTTGCAAAACAAAACCCTGAGGAAGTGAATAACAATGCTTTAGTTAGTTGGCTGGGTTCATGGATGAGTGAAGATATCCGATCTCGTACGAATAACTTCCTGAAAAGAATTAATCACGATGATGAGCAAAATCCAAGTGTGTTTGATGTTATGGCAAGTGCAATTAACATTATGCAAGATCGCATTACTCGCAGCCGCATGGGCGGTGATCCACCTGATTTAAGCATAAGGCCACAGCTTTCGCAGGTGAATTTGCTAGATTTTGATCGTGGAGAAGAGTTAATCGAGGCTGGTTTTGACGCAGTTCAAGCACAAATCCCTTTTATAAAGAAGATGTTGAATAAGTGAAGCAATTACTCAATTTATAATTAGCAGTGCCGATACCATGGGCTAGTCTATTTATTATACAAATTGACAGGTTTTAATTTTAACGATAGGATGCTCGGTTCCTTCGGGTAGTTTGAGGTTTTTCATGAATTTAGGAATAACAAAAGACGAAACAAGGAAAAGTGGTGAACAACCTGCTTTTTATATAAATGGCCCTGAGGGGCGTTTGGAAGCGGTATTAAGTATTCCACAAAGCGGTAAGAAAAAAATTATCGCTGTCGTATGTCATCCACACCCGCTGTACGATGGTAGCTTAAACAACAAAGTGACCTATACCATTGCTCGCACACTTTCCCAGCAAGGTGTTACTGCTTTGCGCTTCAATTTTAGAGGGGTAGGTGATAGCGAAGGGGAATATTCTGAAGGTGTGGGTGAAGCCGAAGATTTAAAAGCCGTTATCGCCTATGTGCGTAAAACCTATCCTGGCCATGCCTTATGGTTAGCAGGATTTTCTTTCGGTGCTTATGTGTCATTGAAAGTCTCCACACAAACGGTTGTCGACCGCTTGATTACGGTTGCCCCACCGGTTAATTTTTTCGATTTTCGTTCGCTGACCACGCCGAGCTGTCCTTGGTTAGTGATACAAGGTAATGACGATGAAATCGTACCATTCGATGAAGTTCAGTTATGGCTGGATGATTTGCTACGGGCACCGGACGTGATTGTTCTGAGTAATGTTGGTCATTTTTTTCATCGGCAATTAAACGCCCTGCGCGAAAGCATTGAAAGTTTTATAATGCCTGTGTTTAGTGCGCATCACAATGCGCTGCCTCAAGCGGCGGGTTAGTGAATTCAGACGCTGTATTTTTATGCGATCTGGATGCAATTCCTAACCATCAGGCTAAATCGTTTACTCTTGAAATTAATCAGCAATCGATTTCCCTATTTGTCGTTCGACGTGATGATAAATTCTTTGCCTACAAAAATTCCTGTCCGCATACAGGTGTGGAGTTAAATTGGCAAGCCGATCAATTCTTGGATTTGTCTAATGAGTATATTCAATGTGCTGTGCACGGTGCTCGTTTTCGCATCGAGGATGGCCGATGTGTTTGGGGGCCGTGTTTGAATCAATCGTTAAAATCACTAAGCGTGAAAATTGAAAACCAGCGTTTGATGTTGTTTGGTACGTGAAATTAGAGCAACACGCGTTCAATTTTGTTGCTTTTCATAGTCTGTAAAAATTGTTGATCCCATTGATCACCTAAAAGCTGTTTAGCTAATTCGACGACAATATAATCAGTTTCTATTTTTGTTTCGCTCTCATAACGTGATAAACCTTGCATGCAAGCCGGGCAAGAAGTTAAAAGTTTGGTTGTTGTTTTGCTTGAGCGTTGGTGCAATGCGTCAAGATCGCTTAGTAGTTCTTCCTTTTTGCGAAAACGAACTTGTGATGCAATATCAGGACGAGAGACAGCAAAGGTGCCCGCTTCTCCGCAGCAACGTTCAGTTAATTGTACATCGCTGCCTAATAGTTTTTCAGCGACTGTGTTTGCCCGATACTGTTTCATCGGTGTATGACAGGGGTCGTGATACAAATAATTGGTGTTATTATTTTCCAGCGAAATGCCTTTTTCTAACAAAAATTCATGGATGTCGAGTAAGCGCGCTTGAGGAAAAATTTTAGAAAACTCATATAGCATCAACTGATCCATACAGGTTCCACAAGAAACAATTATTGTACTGATATCTAGGTAGTTCAGAGTATTTGCCATGCGGTGAAACAAAACACGGTTTTCGGTGGTAATCTTTTGGCCGAGTTTGGCATCACCAACCGCTTTTTGTGGGTAACCACAACACAAATAACCAGGCGGTAGCACGGTTTGAGTATTACTGTGATGCAACATGGTCAAAGTAGCCAGCGCTATTTGTGAGAATAAGCGTTCAGAGCCGCAACCAGGAAAATAAAAAACGGTTTCTACTTCCTCATTGCCAGGCGTCATTGCAGGAATGATAGGAATAGTTTTATTATCCTCAATATCTAATAACGCACGGGTGGTGGTTTTCGGTAAATGTTTTGGCAAGGGGCGGCGTACAAAATGAATCACCTGTTCTTCAAGTTTAGGTTTGCCCTGAGTCGTGCGTGGTGGTTTATTATTGTTAATTAAACCCATGTAACGAAACAATCGATGGCCCATGCGTTGCACCCGATAACCACTGCGAATAAATAAACGACGCATTAAGCGCAATGTTGGTGGTTCGGATGTGTTCAAAAAAGCCAAGGCTAATTTTGTTGCAAGTGCGGGCTTTTTTTGTCCGCGGTCTTTTAATAACTTTCGAATCCGCATACTAACATTGCCAAAGTCGATATTGACAGGACACGGTGTTAAGCATTTATGACAAACTGTGCAGTGGTCACCTATATCATCAAGTTCATCAAAATGGCGAAATGAAATGCCGCGCCGGGTTTGTTCTTCGTAAAGAAAGGCTTCAATGATTAATCCGGTGCCGAGAATTTTATTGCGTGGTGAATATAACAAATTCGCCCGAGGGATATGGGTGTTACAAGCAGACTTGCATTTGCCGCAACGCAAGCAGTGACGTACGTCGTCATTCAAATCACCCAAGTCACTGTCTTCAAGAATAATGGCCTCTTGTTGCAGTAACTGTAAAGAGGGTGTGTAAGCATTTTGTAATCCAGCATTTTTTGACAATTTGCCGCGATTAAAAATATGTTCAGGGTCAACTTGGTCTTTATACTTTTGGAAAGCCTCAATGGTTTCATCGCCGAGATATTGGATTTTTGTGATGCCAATACCGTGTTCGCCGGAAATCACGCCATCGAGTTTAACGGCTAATTCCATGATTCGATCGACAATGCGATCCGCTTCTTGCAGCATTTCATAATCATTGGAATGCACAGGAATATTTGTATGAACATTGCCATCACCAGCGTGCATATGAGTGGCGACAAATAAACGGCTATTACGCTGTTGTGTGTGTAGTTGGTCAAGTTGTTGTCGAAGTTCAGTCCAGTCGCGACCAACAAGTATTTCTTTTAAAGGTCGCTCGATACTTTCTCGAAATGATATTTTTAAGCGACGTTCTAGTAAATTCACAAGCACGGTCTTATTTTGTTCGTCAGTATAGTCCAGGGTTTTGAATCGTGCTGCGATCAAATTGAGTGCTTGTTCAATATTCTGTAATATTTGCTGCCAATCAAATATTACATCTTCGATTAAAGTCATAGCGGCTTGTGTTTTATTAGTGATTATTGTTTGGTTTTCGTCACTATTTTCACTGTCTTGGCGATAAGTAAACTTACCTTTATTGGCTTGCAAGTGCGAATGAAACGATTGTGCTATGGAGATTTTGTTTTTTATTGATTGTTCGATATTGATGCGTTCGATGCCACGATTATATTCAGCGAGACGATGCAGCGGGATAACCACATCTTCATTAATCTTAAAAGCATTCGTGTGAGCCGCGATTGCCGCGGTGCGGGAACGATCAAGCCAGAATTGATGGCGCGCTTCGGGGCTAATGGCAATAAAGCCTTCGCCCTCACGTGCTTCAGTTAAGTTTATGATTGTTTGTGTGGCGGCAATCACATGTTCTTCTTGTTCACCGGCCACATCACATAACAAAACCATTTTGGGTCGCACAGGACGTGTGGCTTTAGTGGTGTAGTTAACTGCCTTGATGTAACGTTCATCCAAATGTTCCAAGCCGGATAAGGCGACATCGGGATTCTGTTGGAAATATTGTGTAATGTCGACAATTGCGGGAACGGCCTTGCCAATATCTTGGCCGAAAAATTCTAAACAAACCGTGTGCGTAATACTTGGCATTTTATGTAAAACAAAAACTGCTGAAGTGATTAACCCATCGCAGCCCTCTTTTTGCACGCCGGGTAGTCCGCCAAGAAATTTATCGGTTACGTCTTTTCCCAGGCCGCGTTTGCGAAATAAACTGCCGGGAAGTCTAATGTGTTGTGCTTCGCCAATAACAGTGTTGCCATCTGCTTCATAAGTGGTAACTTTAAATTCGACATTTTGTTGCTCGTGAATTTTGCCGAGATTATGATTAAGGCGTTGGATCTCCAGCCAATGACCATCGGCGTTGACCATGCGCCAACTGGCTAGATTGTCGATGGTGGTGCCCCATAGTACGGCCTTTTTTCCACCGGCATTCATGGCGATGTTACCGCCGATAGTTGATGCATCCTGGGATGTAGGGTCGACCGCAAATACGCGCCCGGCCTTTTCTGCTTTAATTGACACTTGTCTGGTAACCACACCCGCTTCGGCGCGTATGGTTGCGACAGGTTGTTCTAAGCCGGGTAGATGTAGTTGTTTGACCTCTGCTAAGCGATCAAGTTTTTCTAAATTAATAACTGCTGTGTTGCGATGCAACGGTACTGCGCCGCCGGTATAGCCGGTACCGCCACCACGGGCAATAATAATTAAACCGAGATGTTTGCATCCACGCACGATATAGGGAATTTCAGTTTCACTATCAGGTGTAATTACAACAAAGGGAAACTCAACCCGCCAGTCCGTCGCATCAGTCACATGAGAAACTTTGCTGAGACCACTAAAATCAATATTATCTTTTAGCGTGAACTGACCGAGATGTTTGATGGCTTTTTTGCGTAATTGTTGTTCTTCAATAAACCAGGATTCAAAATTCTTTATCGCCTCACGGGTACGTGTGACAAGTTCCAAAGTCAAAGGGTTTTCATCGGCACGCTGAAATATTTGATCTGTGCGATGATGCAACGCATGGATAAGCGAGCTGCGACGTTGACTGTTTTCCAACAAGTCGTCTTGGATATAAGGATTGCGGGTGATGACCCACATATCGCCTAAGACTTCAAATAGCATACGTGCGGAACGACCCGTGCGTCGACTGCCACGTAATTGGTTTAATGTTTCCCAGGATGTTTCGCCGAGAAAACGAATGACAATTTCACGATCTGAAAAGGAAGTGTAGTTATAAGGTATTTCACGAATTCGCATAGCGTCAGGATGTATATAAGCCGTGCCGAATACTAACACGAATCCAAGCGTGATTGGGCCAACTGCTAGAGCAATTCATCAAAATGGGCTTGTATGAATTCTTCAGTGTCCAGGTTGGCCATGGTTAGAATGCCGTTACAAAATGCGCCTGTATCGAGAAAAACAACATTGTCCATACTGCGGGCTTCATTGACGATATTGTGACCCACATAAACTCGGTGAACATCATCAACTGGTTTGGTTTTAACGGAACCAGGGTATTGCAGTTTCATATTGAGCTTATTATGCCGCTCGCGTGACCAGATTAGGGATTTAAGTAATTTTGCATCGGGTTTTTTCTTTTCGAGTTCAGCGACTAATTGAGACCAAGAAACCTCAAACGGAACATCTGCGTGCACAACCCCGACCAAACCATTTAGTGTATCTATTTCAATAACATAAGGTAGTGTTTCAAAACGTTTGCCGAGACTTTTGAGGAAATCGATTTCGACATCATTGGCCCAGCGACCACCCACGCGCATCCATAAATCCTGAATGCCGGGTTCTTTGGCCAATGCGGAGGTGAGTAATTCTTCGTGATTACCTTTAGTTGCGAAAAACCAAGGTTGATCCAAATATTCGACTACACGTTCACTCTGTGGTCCACGATCGACTAAGTCGCCGACGCTAATCAGGCGATCTTTGTCCATATTGAAATTAACTTTTTTCAATAAATGCTCTAATAGCTCAAAATTGCCGTGGACATCTCCTACCACGTAATCACAGCCAGATGCATTAATTTCTAAACGCTGGATATGCACGTCACGTTAACTCGGTTTTTTACCATAATCAGATCTGTACTCACTCTATCGGACGGGGTATAAATTTCTGAAACTCAAAAAAAACAATAGCTTAAACAAAAAATAAAATCACGCTATAACGTGCAATTTTACCCAGGGAAATGAAAATTAAGGCCAAAAACCAATTAATTCGTAACCAACCCGCAAGTAAACATAGAGGATCTCCAATAATGGGTAGCCAGGAAAAAATTAAAACAGGCCCACCCCATTGTTTGACTAGGTGCTGTGCTTTTTGTTGCTTGGGTTTGAGCCACTGTTTTTGTGGAAAGCGTTTTGCTAAATACCAGCCTAACAACCAGGAACTCATACCACCTAATATATTTCCGCTGGAAACAATGAATAATAATTGCAAGTGAGAATATTGTTGTTCTAGGGCAAGATAAATCAGTAAAGCTTCAGAGCCGCCGGGGAATAGCGTGGCCGAAATAAGTGCGCTAAAAAATAAAGTCCAGAGACTAGGATCGGTCACAGTATCTTCGAGTTACTAAAAATTGAGCTTTATTGTAACTGGATTTTTAAGTCTCGACACGTTAAAACGATAAGGTTCAAATACTTAATTAAATAAACGAGAGCTCTTGATGCAATTAGCCAATTTTCCCGTTATACGTAAACTCGCTTTTCTGGGATTTCTCGTCGGTATTTTCACTGGCGGCGTAATTGTATTGTTTCGTTTATTAGTAGAAACCGCTCAATCCAGTTTATTACCCGACGGCAATATTGAAAATTACGAAGCCTTGGATCAGCTTTGGATTTTTCTTTTACCGACCATGGGTGGGGTCGTTCTAGGTTTGTTATTTCATTTTCTATCACCTGGTTATCGTGCAGTAGGGGTTGTACATGTGATGGAACGTTTACGCTATTTTCATGGCCACTTGCCTATGACGAATGCGGTAGTACAATTTTTCGCGGCAGCTATCAGTATTGTCTTCGGCCATTCGGTTGGACGTGAAGGCCCGGCGATACATTTAGGTGCGGCATGTGGAAGTTTGTTAGGCTTGTGGCAGGATTTGCCCAATAAAGCTCAACGCACCCTAATTGCTAGTGGAATGGCGGCAGCGATAGCAGCGTCTTTCAATACTCCGTTAGCCGGGGTTATTTTTGCGACTGAAGTTATTTTACTGGAATATACGATTATAAGCTTGGTGCCGGTACTGGTTGCAGCCATTTCCGCAACCGTTTTCTCTCGAATAGTTTTTGGCAATGAGGTGATTTTGGTTCCACCTCAGGCTATTGCGCATATGCAAAATGCAGAACTTTTATGGGTTGTGGTGACTGGATTAGTTGTTGGTGTGGTTGCAATGGTTTTTATTCGCAGCATTGTATGGTTTTCCCGTATTAGTTCTGCTTTGACCATCCTGACTCGTTTTAGTCTTGCTGGTGTAGTCACGGGCGTGGTGGCCTTATTTGTACCGGCTATCATGAGTCTGGGCTGGGATACGGTTCAGTCTACGCTTAGCAATGAAATGCTTATGGCAACCCTATTAATTTTGCTTGCCGCTAAGTTATTCGCAACCTGTTTTGCTCTTGGTTTGGGCATTCCGGCCGGATTGATAGGCCCAAGTTTATTTATCGGTGCAGTTTGTGGCGCAATTATGGGGTTGATTGCTCAGGAAATGTGGCCGGGTTCGGTGAGTGAACCGGGTGTCTACGCCTTGATTGGCATGGGTGCGATGATGTCGGCCAGTCTACATGCGCCGGTTGCTGCGATAATTGCCATTCTCGAGCTAAGTTATTCACCACATATTATCCTGCCGGGGCTATGTGCAATTATTTTCTCTGGTTTAGTGGTCAAAACCTTATTCCGTCAGCCGAGTATTTTCCTTGCTTTGTTAAGCGAGCGTGGTTTTCACTACGAGAATGATGCAACAATTAAACAATTGCGTAATAAATCAGCATTGTCGGTGGCCAACCGTGATATTAAGCTGATTGATCAGGTATTCTCACGCGATTCTGTGGCGAGTATTTTTGCTAATAAGCCGCAATGGTTGGTGTACGAGCGTGGTGATGGCTATTACCAACTCATAGCCGCAGTCGACGTTCTTCGTTTTTTGCAACATCACCAGCAACTTGAAATTGAACTTGATGCAATTCCCGCGCGATCATTAAGTGCTGTTAGTATCAAGGAATCGGATAATTTACAAACCGCTTATGAGCAAATTCGGGCCGGATTTGCTGACGCATGTGTTATTCTAGGCGATTCAGGACACAGCAAGATAAAAGGTGTACTGACGGCGGAAGACGTGATGGCATTTCCAATTAAAGCTTAAACCGCAAAACAAATACCCATTTTATACACAAAGGAGCTAAATCATGTTGTGGGTGAAAGCGTTTCATCTGTTTTTCGTGGTTTCCTGGTTCGCAGGCTTGTTTTATTTACCGCGTCTTTTTGTTTACCATGCCATGACTGATGATGTGGTAAGTATTGAGCGCTTTAAAATAATGGAACGTAAATTATTTGCCATTACCACTATGGGTTTTGTGGGTTCCTTGTTATTGGGTTTGTGGTTATTATTTGCTTATGCCTGGCAAGCTAGCCAGGGCAGTTACTGGCTACATGCAAAACTGACTCTGGTACTGGTGTTAATCGGCTATTATTTATGGTGTTATCGCATTATGAAGCAATTTCGCCAGGATCAGAATCATCGAAGCCATGTGTTTTATCGGTGGTTTAATGAATTTCCAGTATTTTTACTAGCGGGTATTTTGATTTTAGTCATTGTACGACCATTTTAAATATAGTGGAGTAAAGGTGTCTGTAAACAAACGACAAGTTCCCGAAATTTTGAGAACGAATACGCTGGCGCGTAGCCGCTTATTTCATATTGAGCAATTGGATTTACGTTTTTCCAATGGTACAGAAGTGCAATATGAGCGTTTAAATAGTGGCAGCCATGGCGCGGTTCTGGTAGTGCCAATGTTGGATGATAACACTGTGGTCATGATTCGCGAATATGCTGCGGGTGTTGGGCGTTACGAATTGGCCTTACCCAAAGGCCGAATTGAACCCGGCGAGGATAAGCTCGATGCTGCTAATCGCGAAATCAAAGAAGAAATTGGTTACGGGGCAAAACAACTGGAGCATCTTCAATCAGTTTCGATAGCGCCGGGTTATTTAAGCCATGTTACCCAAATCATATTGGCACGTGACCTTTATGAACACCATGAAGACGGTGACGAGCCTGAAGAAATCGAAGTGGTTCCTTGGCGCATGGATCGTCTGTCTGACCTTATGGCGCAAGAGGATTTTACCGAGGCGCGCAGTATTGCCGCGCTTTTTTTAGCTAAAGAGTTTTTACAAAAATGATGAGGTGCTGCGAGTGAGTAATGAGGGGTTTTCACAATATTTAGAGCCGGTGGTTAGTTTATCTGAGCAAGCTGCGCATGCAATCCTGGAAATTTATAATACGGATTTTGATGTAGAGCATAAAAAAGACAACACACCACTGACCAAGGCCGATATGGCCGCCCATCGAATTATTGTCGATGGTTTAAAAAAACTGACGCCTGAGGTGCCAGTATTGTCAGAAGAATCTGCTGCTATTCCATTTGAACAACGCCAGCAATGGAGTCGTTATTGGTTGGTAGATCCACTTGATGGAACGCGTGAATTTATAAAACGCAATGGTGAGTTCACGGTGAATATAGCATTAATTGATGAGAATTATCCGGTGCTTGGTGTCATTTATGTGCCCGTGACAGGCGTATGTTACTACGCCGCAGAGGGAAAGGGTGCTTATAAAATCGATGAAAATAAACAGCGTCAGTCGATAAACTCGCGTTCAATTGATTTACAGCAGTTGGTGGTGGCAGGTAGTCGTTCCCATTTTAATGATCGTTTAACACCTGTGTTTGCAGATTTGCCTGATTACGAGCTCATTCCGATGGGGAGTTCCCTGAAAAGTTGTTTAGTGGCAGAAGGCAAAGCCGATATTTATCCACGCTTGGGACCAACATCTGAGTGGGATACCGGTGCGGCACAAGCGATAGTCGAGGCGGCCGGTGGTCGTTTAACTAATTTGAATATCGAGCGTTTACCCTATAACACCAAGTCTTCCCTGCTTAATCCGGAATTTATCGTGATCGGTGATGAATCATTTGATTGGGGAAAATATTTTAAACCGCTATTTCAGCAGCCATAGCGTAAACGAGTGCCGCGTATCAAGGACATCGTGATTTCATCGGAGCTAAGTTCTTTGGGAAAATAAACCCCGGATATCTTAGCTTCGTGAATACTTGCTCCTTCGAGACAGCTTTTGGAAAAATCGATTCCACGTAAATCCGTCAAACGAAAATAACAACCAGAAAAATCGAGGCCACTGGCATCTAATCCAGACAACTCCAAGCCACGAAAGTCGCAAAATGTTAAGTCACAGGTTTTACCTTTGGCTTTGAGCTTATTAAATTCCTCAATTTTGCCTTCACGTAAAAGCTGGTACATCGGATCTTTTTTAATGTGTGGTTTTTGCTGTTTCGCTTCGCCACGATCATTTTTTTCGCTTAACCAGTTGCTCATGACTCCGTCCAACGGAAATCTGCCTAGATTCTATATCGGCCCGCAGAGACTATACCTAAAATAAGAATTTTTCGAAGCTTTTGGATATTGGGGTTTTTCGCCAAGAAACGCGCAAAAACTCGTTCTTTACTAGCCTGTGAAACGCCATCGTTTGAGCAAAGCCTTGCCGGAGTGCAGTTTGCGGGGACAGACGGGTTGTTTTGCGCTATTATTTCGCCCTTTGGATTTAAGCAAAATCCCCTGGTGATGAGGTTAAAAATGAAGGTTCTAGTGGTTGGCGGCGGTGGTAGAGAGCATGCTTTAGCGTGGAAAGCAGCGCAATCTCCCCAGGTCGAAAAAGTGTATGTTGCCCCGGGAAATGCAGGCACCGCAATGGAAGCAAAATTAGAAAACATCGCCATTGGCGTGGAGCAAATTGATGCCCTCGTTGAATTTGCCCAAAACCAGCAAATAGCTTTGAGTATTATTGGACCAGAAGTGCCGCTGGTCTTAGGCATAGTTGATGCCTTTCGTGCAGCCGGAATAAAGTGTTTTGGCCCGACAAAAGCGGCTGCCCAATTGGAAGGTTCCAAAGCGTTTACCAAGGATTTTCTCGCGCGCCACCAAATTCCCACGGCAGCCTATGGCAATTTTACCGATATTAAACAAGCCGTTGCCTATATTAAACAACATGGCGCGCCAATCGTCGTCAAAGCTGATGGTTTAGCCGCTGGCAAGGGTGTCATATTGGCGCAAACCGAAGCTGAAGCGATTGCCGCAGTGGAAGATATGTTGGCGGGTAATGCCTTCGGTGATGCGGGTCATCGAGTGGTGATTGAAGAATTTTTACAAGGCGAAGAAGCCAGTTTTATTGTTATGGTCGATGGTGAGCACGTATTGCCGCTTGCCACTTCACAGGATCACAAGGCGCGTGATGATGCTGATCAAGGGCCGAATACCGGCGGTATGGGCGCTTATTCCCCAGCCCCTGTTGTTGATCAAATTATTCACGATCGAGTGATGCAAGATGTCATTTGGCCAACAGTCAGAGGCATGGCGGCAGAAGGTCATACTTATACTGGATTTTTATACGCTGGGCTGATGATTGATGCCAAGGGTCACTCAAAAGTGTTGGAATATAACTGTCGTTTTGGTGATCCTGAAACTCAACCGATTATGATGCGTTTGCGATCCGATTTGGTTGAACTATGTTTAGCCGGCTGCGATGGACGGCTAAACCAAGTGACGGCACAGTGGGATGAACGTGCGGCTTTAGGTGTGGTTTTGGCTGCCGGTGGCTATCCTAACGAATACAAAAAAGGGGATGTCATTAGTGGTCTGGTCGGCCTTGATCAAGCTGATACAAAAGTTTTTCATGCAGGAACAGCATTGCACAATGAGTCGGTTGTAACCGCCGGTGGTCGTGTGTTGTGCGCAACGGCTTTGGGCTCGACTGTTGCCGACGCGCAAACGAAAGCCTATGAATTGTGCAAGCAAATTTCCTGGTCAGGTGTTTATTTTCGTAATGATATTGGCTATCGCGCCGTGGCGCGTGAACAACAAGAGTAGAGGTAGAAATGAGTAAGCAATTTGTTGCAGTACTAATGGGTTCTGATTCGGATTTGCCAGTGATGCAAACCTGTTTGGATACGTTGAAAACCTTGGGAATTGATTATGAAGTAAAAATCACTTCAGCCCATCGCACACCTGACCGCACGCATGCCTACGTCAAAGATGCAGAGCAACGCGGTTGTAAAATATTTATTGCTGCGGCTGGCTTAGCTGCGCATTTAGCAGGCACAGTTGCAGGTCTCACAACTAAACCTGTGATTGGTATTCCTATGGACGCAGGTCCGTTACAAGGAATGGATGCATTATTGTCAACCGTGCAAATGCCGGGCGGAATTCCCGTTGCCTGTGTGGCGATTGGTAAAGCTGGGGCGAAAAACGCAGCCTATTTAGCCGCACAAATGTTATCCATCGCTGATGAAAACGTTGCTCAAGCTTTAGCTGATGATCGTGCGAAAAACGCCAAAGCTATTGCCGAAAAAGACGCTGCTATTCAGTCCAAGGTTTAATGGTTGCTTCGCTATTTATACGTCGAGCACTTCGTTATTTAAATCAAGCGGGCGTAATTGCTTATCCAACGGAAGCGGTTTGGGGTTTGGGTTGTGATCCATTAAACCCGCAAGCGGTTTTACGTTTATTGCAAATCAAACAACGCCCTATGGAAAAAGGTTTGATTTTAATTGCGGCAGATTGGCAACAATTAAAAAGTTATGTTGCCAATCTTGATCCAGTGACAGAGAAAAAAATAAATCAAACCTGGCCAGGCCCAGTCACTTGGGTGGTGCCAGTGGCCAACTGGGTGCCCGATTATCTAACCGGAGGACGCGATACAATTGCCATCCGTGTGAGTGATCATGATGTGGTGCGCGATTTGTGTCAGGGTTTTGCTGGACCTATTGTTTCGACTAGTGCCAACATCAGTCAACGCCCCGCGGTGCGACGCTCGTGGCAATTACGCAAACTTTTTTTAAATAAAATAGATTTTATCGTGCCCGGTGCATTGGGTGGACTAAAATCAGCTACGCCAATTCGCAATGCACTCAGTAACCAAATATTACGTAATTAAACCAGACGAGAGAGCTTATGTCGGAAGTCAGAATTGATGCAGTTAAGACCTATTTATTGAGCTTGCAAGATCATATTTGTGAGTCCTTGGAAAAAGAAGATGGTACCGCAACTTTTTACGAAGATAATTGGCAGCGAGATGCTGGAGGTGGTGGTCGTACTCGTGTCTTGACCGATGGTGCGGCACTCGAACAAGCCGGTGTTAATTTTTCTCATGTGTTTGGGAATAATCTTCCGCCATCGGCCACGGCTCATCGACCTGAATTAGCGGGTCGCACATTTCAAGCCATGGGTGTTTCCTTGGTCATTCATCCAAGCAATCCTTATGTGCCTACATCACATGCTAATGTGCGATTTTTTGTGGCGGAGAAACCGGGAGAAGAACCCATTTGGTGGTTTGGTGGTGGTTTTGATTTAACACCCTATTATGCATTTGAAGAAGATGTGGTAGCTTGGCATGAAACGGCAAAAGCTGCCTGTGATCCTTTTGGTGATCAAGTGTATGCCAATTATAAAAAATGGTGTGATGAGTATTTTTATTTGAAACACCGTGGGGAAACACGAGGGGTTGGTGGTTTGTTTTTTGATGATTTGAATGAGGGTGGTTTTGATCACTGTTTTCAATTTATGCAAAGCGTAGGGAATCACTATATTCAGGCCTATCGCCCTATCATCGCCAAACGGAAAAGCATGGAGTACGGCGAGCGCGAACGCGATTTTCAATTATATCGTCGGGGGCGTTATGTTGAATTTAATTTAGTATTTGATCGAGGAACTTTATTCGGTTTACAGTCCGGTGGACGTACTGAATCTATTCTCATGTCTTTACCACCCTTGGTTAAATGGCGCTATAATTGGCAACCGGAAGCCGGTAGTGCCGAATCCGAGTTATATGAAAATTATTTAAAACCGCGTGATTGGCTGGGCTTAGGTGAAAAATAATTGTAAACGTCAAGGACGACTTATGTTGCGTACTGTTTATATTCTCTTAGTTCTTATTGTTGTCAGCGCTTGTGGGAGTCAGCCCGTGAGCCAGTCGGAAGCGCGCAAGCTCAGTATTATTTATTCAGGAAATCTTGATGGCGAGCTTGAACCCTGCGGTTGCAGCGAAGGCGGTAATAAGGGTGGTATCAAGCGTCGAGTGCAAAAAATCGACGAGCTAAAAAAAGAAAACCCAAATGCAGTTTTAATTTCAGCCGGTGGTTTGTTAGTTAGTGAAATGCCTCAGGATCGTTTAAAAAGCGAATATATTCTTAAAGGTTTGGCGCAACTGCCCTACGATGCTATTGGTGTGCAATGGCGCGATCTAGCATTTAGTGAGCAGTTTTTATTACAACACTCATTGCCCTGGGTTAGCAGTAATTGGCTTAACAATGATTTTGCAGCGTCAAAACTAATTCAATCGAAACATACTGCTGTGCGTTATTTTCAATGGCTTGATCCAGCATCGCAGTCTGTCAAAAATATGGGTCTTGCATTGGTCGACAAAAATAAATCGCAACTTATGCAAGCCTTAGCCGCAGCCAAAACCAAAGGTGAGACCACCGTATTAGCTAGTACTCTGTCGTTAAGTCAATTGCAAAAAGAATTTGATTTGCAAAATGTTGATATCGCCATTATTAAAGCGAAATACGAAGAATTTGGCGATCCACAGCAAGTCGGACATACTTTGATTTTACAGCCAGGATCACGCGGTATGCGTATTGCGCAACTGGATTTGGTGATTAATCCGCAGGGAAAAATTAAATCCTGGCGCCATGAAGTTATTCCTTTGCCGCCAGAAGTGAAAGATGCTCCACGTATGACGCAGTGGTACGACGATTATAATGCACAGGTAAAAGCGGATTATCAAAAGCGTGTGGAAATTCGCAAAGCCATGGACAGTGGTGAGAGTCCTTATGCTGGTGAAAAAGTGTGTCAGAATTGTCACATGAAACAGCATGCCAAATGGTTTGATAGTCGTCATGCACAAGCATTTTATGCGTTGCAGGATGTGAATAAAGCGTTTGATCCCGACTGTATTGCATGCCACACCGTTGGTTTTGAAAAACCCGGTGGTTTTATCGATTCTTCATTGACTGCTAATCTCATGCATGTGCAATGTGAGTCTTGTCACGGTGCAGGCAAGGCGCATGCGGATAGTAGCGGACGAACGTCGGTGGCAAATAAAAATTGGAAACCTAAACAAATGTGCGATCAGTGTCATATTCAAAAACACAGTCCCGATTTTGTGTTTGAAAAATATTGGCCAAAGATCGCGCACTGATCTAATAAAAACTTTTTTCGCCTTCAGGGCGTGTGCGAAAGCGTTTATAGCCCCATTGATATTGGCTAGGGCAACGACGAATTAAATCTTCTACGCATTGGTTTAAGCTGGTCAGTGCAATCGCCACATCTGCATCAGCAATCTCGGCGACGGGCGCAAAAAATCGTAAATGATAACCGTGGCCTGCGCTTAATCGTTCTGCATAAGCCGGAATGGCAGCTGCTTGGGTCTTATGCGCGAGTTTGGCCAGTAAAGTAATCGTATTCGCTTGAATATTAAAAAATGGTGCGAACTCGCCGCCGTCATGCCCAGGATCTTGGTCAGGTAAAATACCGATGATTTCGCCTTTCTTTAAGGCTTGCATTAGAACCCGTACGCCACTGGCATCAGTCGGCGCAAGTTTGCCGCTCATGCGCTCGCGTCCATATCGCATCATGCTATCGAGACTGGCAATGGGGTGGGGTCGATAAAGTGTGGTCATGGGATATTTTGGTGTTAAATACATGCCAATCGCTTCCCAACAAGCTAAATGGGGTGCAATGATTATCACACCTTTGCCTTGCGCCAAGGCCTGAGTGACATGTTCTTCGCCACTGACCTGTTTAATTAAACCGAGGGCCTTATTTTTTGGCCATAACCACAAAGGGCCGGTTTCGGCGGCGGCTTTTGCAGTTTCAATTAAGGATTGATGACAAAGCTGTTTGGCTTGTGTGACGCTCATCTGAGGAAAACACAAATTAATATTTGTCTGGCTGATTGTTTTAAGGCTATTGGGCAATAAAATCAATAAACGCCCAATACACCAGGCGAAGCCGTGGTTCAATGGCAGAGGCAATAATGCTAATAATTTGATAAACCAACGGCTTAAAGGCTCGCGTAAGCGGATTTTAATGCGCTTAGTTACTGTCATATGTGATTTGCCAGGGTATAATCAGAGCTAAATGCCGCAGTATAGCGTATTTCGTACCGGATAAACCAAAAGGGTCAGTTTATGAGCCAAGTGAAAAGCATTAGCGCCAAACAAGCATGGGATCTTTTGCAAACTCAACCCCAAGCAATTTTAGTGGATGTGCGCTCGTCCATGGAATATTTGTTTGTTGGTCATGCCAAAGGTGCCATTAGTATTCCCTGGATTGATGAGCCTGACTGGAAAATTGACCCACACTTCGCCACACATATTCGCCAGCTCATGCTCGGCGGTGTGTCCTGTAGTGAAGATGGTTGCGTACCTATTCTTCTGATTTGCCGTAGTGGTAAGCGCTCGCTGGAGGCAGGTGAAAAACTTATCGAAGACGGTTTTCAGGATGTCTATAACATTGAACACGGTTTTGAAGGTTCACTCGACGAGATGCATCATCGTAGTACGGTCAATGGCTGGCGCTTTGACGCTTTGCCATGGGAACAATGTTAATCAAACACAATATACAAGCCACAGATGGCATGAATTCTGTTTTATCTAAACTATTTGAGAAATAAAATGACTGAAAATTCAATTGCTTTTTTTAAACAGCAGTTAGCTGAGCGTATTTTGATTTTGGACGGTGCCATGGGTACTATGGTGCAAAAATATAAATTAGAAGAAAACGATTATCGTGGCAGCCAATTCACTGATCATAAAACCGAACTTAAAGGCAATAATGATTTACTTTGTCTGACCAAGCCAGAGTTGATTGAAGAAATTCAACGCCAGTATTTAGAAGCCGGTGCGGATATTCTTAGTACTAATACTTTTAATGCAACAACGGTTTCCATGGAAGACTATAATCTTCAACACAAGGTTGAGGAAATCAATATAGCTGCAGCGCAAATTGCGCGGCGTTTGGTTGATGAGTTCAATCAAAAAGATCCCAGTCGAAAGCGTTTTGTTGCAGGGGTATTAGGCCCAACAGGACGCACAGCAAGTTTGTCGCCAGATGTGAATAATCCAGGTTTTCGTAATATTTCTTTTGATGAATTAAAAGTGGCTTATAAACAAGCCGCCGCAGCGTTAGTTGATGGCGGCGTTGATATTTTATTTTTAGAAACTATTTTTGATACGCTCAATGCAAAAGCAGGTGTGTTTGCCATCAAGGAATTATTTGCTGAGCGTAGTATTGAGTTACCGGTAATGATTTCAGGAACGATCACCGATGCTAGCGGCCGTACCTTATCGGGTCAAGTAGTAGAAGCCTTTTACAATTCCATGTTGCACGCTGATCCGGTGAGCATTGGTTTTAACTGTTCCTTAGGTGCGGAGCAATTACGACCCTATGTGGAAGAGTTGTCGCGCATTAATAATGTCAATTTGAATGTGCATCCAAATGCGGGCCTGCCAAATGCATTTGGTGAATACGATGAATCGCCTGAAGCGATGGCTGCACAAATTAAGGATTGGGCGGAGCAAGGCTTTCTTAATATTGTGGGCGGATGTTGTGGTACAACACCGGCGCACATCAAAGCGATTGCTGAAGCCGTTGAACCGATCAAACCGAGACATATGAAAAATATTCCACCGGCGTGCCGTTTAAGTGGATTGGAGCCGCTGACCATCGATGATAATTCGTTGTTTGTGAATGTTGGTGAACGTACCAATGTTACGGGTTCGGCACGTTTTAAACATTTAATTCTGGAAAATGATTATGAAACCGCACTTGATGTGGCACGTGACCAAGTAGAAAATGGTGCACAGATTATCGATATCAATATGGATGAAGGCATGCTCGATGGTAAAAAGGCCATGCATGACTTTCTAAATCTAATTGCAAGTGAGCCGGATATTTCGCGTGTGCCCATTATGCTAGATTCATCAAAATGGGAAATAATTGAAGAGGGTTTGAAATGCATTCAAGGTAAAGGTGTAGTCAACTCTATCAGCCTGAAAGAAGGTGAAGAAAGTTTTCTCAAACAAGCGAAGCTTGTGCGTGACTATGGTGCTGCTGTAATTGTTATGGCCTTTGATGAACAAGGGCAGGCGGACACGTATGAGCGTAAAATTGAAATCTGTCAACGTAGTTATCAATTGTTAACTGAAAAAGTTGGTTTTCCTCCAGAGGACATTATTTTTGATCCCAATATTTTTGCAGTGGCGACAGGTATTGATGAGCATAATAATTACGGTGTCGACTTTATTGAGGCGACTCGTTTTATTAAGCAAAATTTGAAATATGCTTTGATTTCGGGTGGTGTTTCTAATGTCTCGTTTTCTTTTCGTGGTAATAATCCTGTGCGTGAAGCCATTCATTCGGTTTTTCTCTATCATGCGGTGAAAGCCGGAATGGATATGGGGATTGTAAATGCGGGTCAGTTAGCGGTTTATGATGAACTGCCGGCTGAATTACGTGATGCAGTGGAAGACGTGGTGTTGAATCGTAAGCCGAATGCAACAGATAATTTGCTAGCCATTGCCGATAAATATAAAGGTGATGGTAGCGTTGCAAAAAAAGAAGATGATGCATGGCGTAGTTTGCCCGTGGAAAAACGTCTGGAACATGCCCTTATCAAAGGCATTGATCACTATATTGAAGAAGATACGGAAGC
>JAOUJM010000016.1 GCA_029883265.1 Gammaproteobacteria bacterium | reverse complement strand
GCCAATTTCAGCAAGCAGATGTATCGCATGTTCAGGTTCTATAAGACCAAGCAAACTAGGGCCTAAAATCACGCCTGCCATTAGTTCGCCTAAAACACTTGGAATTTTCATTCGATGGGCGATTTCGGCCAAAACACGGGCCGAAATCAAAATTATCATGATCGACAGAAAAAAGTCATGGGCTGCCATGACTCTAGAATAAAATTAAACGTCTTGAATTGAAAGCGCTATTTTACAGAAGACCGTTTTCAATACGTAAGTTAAAGGTAGCACTAAGTGTCAAGCGGTTTTCAAGTGCTGTACAATTATCAAGTTGTTGTTCAAAGCAAAGCACCAGACTAAAACTTCCGGTGGCGCGGCCACTAGTTCCGTCAAAACGATCAAGGACAACATTGGAAGCACTTAAATCATTCGGTTCTTTTGACAAAACATAGTTTTTGTTCATTTGCTGGTCTACAAATTTGAACTCAACATCAAAAATATCGACTTGTTCGATTGCGCTATAAGTACCCACTGTATCCGCAGTAAAAAATATTGATAGATCCTTGTCATAGGTTTTTTCACCTGCTATTTCAAGCAAACCCTGGGTAAAACGAATATTAATTGTGGGTAGAATAGCACCTTGAGGATCAGATAGGGAACTGACTGCAGCATACATAAATGGATCAGGGATTTGACCTTTATAGGTTTCAATTTCGCGATCACCGATTTTAAGTTCAATATTGCCAATGCCTTCCTGTTTTTCTACCTCGTCAGTTGGAACACAGGCGCTTACTAGTAGTGATAAGCTGCAGAATAGCATGGCCTTATGCAATAAATTCATTATGTTCTCTCCCACACAAATAGCCTATTTTTGCAAAGTGATATATCAAAATTCATGAATTTTACATGATTTCAATAGGATAAGGGCCAGTTTGGCATAACTTGCTTAATTTTCCCTGAGAGACCGCTCACATTTCCTGTTGATTTAGCGGTTTGTCAATGAAATCCCCTGATGCTTGTGTTTGCACGTCCGATATAGCAACTGTAGTGATCAAAGTGAATAAAAAAAACATTAAAAACATGGTGTTATTGGGCGTTAGTTTATCGGGGAATGTAAAATGATCGAGTTTGAAACAGACCAAGCATTCTTAATCTTTCGGGTAGGCAGCACCAAATTCTGTGTGCCTGCGGGCGAAGTCAAATCCATTATTCAGCCACCAAAAATCACTAAAATTCCACTGATGCCTTTCTATGTTTATGGCACCTTTAATTTTCGTGGGCATGTTGCTTCGGCTTTAAGCATTCGCAAAAAACTTGGTCTAGGCGGAAATGACGATTTTTCCTTAGGCCAGCTTATCGTCTCTGATTTAAGTAAGGGCACCATTGGCTTTTGGGTCGACATGGTTGAAGATATTGTTGATGCCTCGCAATTTGAATGGGCCGATGCAAAAAATAGTAGTGAAAATGTTTTGTTTGAACATTATGCAATTCATGAAGGTAATATCATTCTGTATACAAACTTTTCTCGATTGTTTGATATTAAACATCAAGTTTTGCAGAAAAGCTTAGAACAAAATATTAGTTCTGAGATGTTACAAACCGCAAACATAGAAACACCAATGTCTGAACTGGAACAAGTAGCAAAAGAAGAACCAGACTTGGATAGTTTGTTAGAAGACCCGACCTCAGATGATGATGTGCATGAAAACAATCAAGTGCTATTGCAAGAATCAAACGATCAGCTACACGAAGCTGTGCCAGAAAATGTTGATGTACCGATATCGGTTGAGGATAGTGAAGTAGAGGTAACCCTCATTGGTTTAACCGATGAGGCAGTCGTCGTCTCTGATGAGCTTGAACAAAACATTGCTATCAATAGCGTTGTGCATGAGAACGAAGAGTTAGCACCTCCCGAGAAGTCTGAAATTAATTCGGAAATAGATGAGAATGCTAATGGCACAGTCATTTCGCCTCTACCAGCGGATGATGAAGCTATTCAAGAAGCTAAAGTCGAACACACGATTGAGACAAATTCAAGCGATTTGCATATAAGGTCTGAAGACAAAATAATACCCGTCGTGATTGATGATTCAGTAGAACACGAATTTCCTGAGGCGCAGATTGTCAAACATGATGAATCCTATGTTTTAATGCCGGAAAATAAACAGAGTAAAAACCGACTATCTGCGAAACTGCAACTTATGGGCTTGTCTATTTTACTAGCCGGTATTGTTTTTTTCGCTGCTCAATGGTTGACAGAGAATGATATTGAAAGTAATGCATCCTCACAGGTGCTTGGTTCTGCTGAAACAACCGAATTAAATAAAATTGAGTCACAACTAGGGAAAAGTAATAGAAATACCGAGTTAGGTGATTCTAGCCAAGGTGTAAACGATAAATCTGTGGCTTTTGAAAATGAAAATTTCTCTATTCAGATTGAACGAGCTTCAACAAAAAATAAAAATATTTCATCCGTTGTTAAAAAAGAGACCAAGCTTGTTGTTAATTCAGGGGTAAATAGAAACAGTGCTGCTGTCTCTGAAACTACAAATGTTATGCCACAACAATTTGTGCATAAAGTTCAATCAGGTGATACCTTGTGGCATATTGCAAAACAATATTTGGGTGATCCATTTCTATATCCAGAATTAGCGCGCATTAATAAGATAAAAAATCCGGATATTATTTATCCTGGCGATACGGTTCGAATTCTTAGAAAAAAGTGACGTCTGCTTCAATTCCTGAAAATCAATGGCTTGCATATTCAGTTTAAAAAAACGGCTTCTTTACTGATTCTGCTTATATTTTTTTTAAAAAAAGCTCAATCTTATGGTGTAACCGTCCGTTAGCATAATAACTGTCTGCGCTTAGATTTCTTTTAAATGATGAAACATACTCAGAATCGAAAAGTTATATTTTTCAGTCTGTTATTCGCTCCTTCAATCTGTCTTGGATTGAGTCCAGGACGAATTGAAGTTGACTCATTTCTGTTCCAACCCCTACATGCTGAAATCGAAATCGCAGCCGCACGTACACGTGAATTGAATACATTGTCTATCAATCTTGCCAAACCTGAGGTGTTTCGCCAGCATGGGTTGATGTACCACCCAGCATTAGAAAAGTTAAAATTCAGGCTTAAACGGGATGCACACAATCAATCCTATATTGAAGTATTGACTCAAGAATCCGTTGATCAACTAGCCATCAGTTTTCTCCTGGAATTGACTTGGAATAGTGGAAAAATTCTACGTCAATATGATATTTTTCTTGAACCTCAGAATACAAAAAATGCTGTCAAACACACAAGACAGGGTAATAAGCGTTTGCTCAAGGATAGTAAGGAAGCCCAAACCGAAGTGGGTGATGTGATCGTTATGCAGTCCACTGAAAATGGTAATAAGAAGAAAACGAATGGTTCAAACGATAGGCAAAATCGCCGCAATCAATCTCAGTCTTTTAATACGAATAACGGACGTTATGGTCCTATCAGACCCGGTGAATCTTTATCAATGATTGCCATGCGAGCGCGACCCGACAAGACCAGCATGAGTTTACAGCAAGTCATGGTGGCTCTTTATGAAGCCAATCCTCATGCATTTACGTCTGACAACATGGGTAGTCTTGAAGCCGGTCATATGTTATTTGTTCCTGATAACGAAATGATTTTAAGTTTACCGAAATCACAGGCCTTAGCAATTGTTGATTCGCATTACAATCCTTCAAAAAAACAACAAATGACAAAACGTGATTCGTCAACGGAAAATAAAGTTTCTAAAGATGCAAATCGACGTGATGGTAAAGTCATTCGATTAAGTATTGTCGAGCCTGACGAAATCATCGAACAGAAAGATACCACTCAATTCATAGACAAAACCGATGACGTCCAGATTTTACAAGCACGACTAGCGCAAACACGTCAGGCATCAGAACAATTAAAACAACATAACGAAGAATTAAAACAAAAACTCGAAGCTTTATTACAAAGAGTAAATAATTTGCAGGCTCGATTGGGTCAACAGAACCCAGAATTAGCCAAGGCCCCTGAGAACACCAAACCATCTGGTGAATTAATTGTGTTAGGTTCAAATTTAAATACAATTGGTCGTACACCACATACAAACAACGAGCGCCAAGATAGTTCGAATGATTTTGAGCAAACAGGTATTATTGAGCAACCCATTGTTGAAAGTTTTAGTGTGAATAAAGGCAGTTCGATATTGGCAGGTGATCCGCAAAGTTTAACACGTAAACAAGTCAATCCAAGGTTCATTGAACAGGTGTCAAACGATGGTGCAAAAAAAGGACTATTAAGTAATCCTTTCTTGTTGACGGCACTCGGTGGATTATCGGCTATTTCAATTGCGTTGCTGGGATTCGGCATGCATTCCGAACATAATTGGTGGCAATCTTTGCTTAATCGATTTCGCCGTAATCGTCGGGTAGACCCAAATGTTGATTTGTGGCGATAGCGGTTTAAAGAATGTCATTTTTTCGGTAGAATATGCAAAAATATAGGATTTCATTAGGTATGATAAACGCTTTAATGCTGTATCGAGTTTTGTCTTTTACACTATTACTCAGTGTCCTCACGATCCATCCTGTTTTTGCTAAGGCAAATAATAATGATGTTTCTGATTTAATTCAAAATGAAATTACATTTACTGTTTGGTTGGAACAGTTTCAAATTGAAGCGAGAAATAGTGGAATTTCCGATAACACTGTGCAGACAGCTCTTAATAAAGCTAAATTAATGCGGCGAGTTATCGAGCTTGATCGCAGCCAACCAGAAGTTAAATTAACATTCGATCAGTACTTATCAAAAGTCATTACTCAGTCCCGAATTCAGCGTGGACGAAATCGGTTAGCAAAGAATAGAAAGTTGCTCGATGAGATATATCGAACATTCGGTGTTCCACCACGATTTGTTGTTGCACTTTGGGGGATTGAAACTGATTATGGTCGTTTAACTGGTGGCTTTAAGGTGGTCGATGCATTGGTGACATTGGCTTATGAAGGCAGGCGCGCCGACTATTTTCGTCGCGAATTATTGAACGCCTTACGCATTATAGATCAAGGTCATATTTCAACTAAAAAAATGAAAGGTTCATGGGCGGGGGCAATGGGACAAACCCAATTTATGCCATCGACCTTTTTACAATATGCAGTGGATTTCAGTGGCGATGGAAAAAAAGATGTATGGCGTAGCAAGCATGATGCCCTAGCCTCTGGTGCAAACTATCTTTCAAAAATCGGTTGGCAAAAGAATCAAACATGGGGCAGAGAAGTTAAGCTACCTGATAATTTTGATGAAAACCTGCTAGGACTTGAGCGTGCAAAATCCTTAACACATTGGAAGACCTTAGGTGTTAAAAAAATTAATGGCGGTGATTTGCCTGATGCGGATATGCGCGGCTCGATTATTCGCTTAACTGGCGAAAAGGAACGAAGTTTTTTAGTTTATGATAACTTTCATGTGATCATGCAGTGGAATCGATCACAGAATTTTGCTACAGCCGTCGGCATTCTAGCGGATAGTATTGGCGAACTTTAAAACTTAAATGTCATCAGGGTCTTGTCTTAACCAACCTAAGCGCACACCCAAGGGGCCTCTCGGCAAATAAAAAATCCTTTCTTCATTATTCCGGTTTACGGTTATTTGAACCATTTCATCAGCTTGACCTTGAGTGGTTGCATGGGTTAAATCATTCCAGGAAAATATTCGTTTGTCGCCATATTTTAAAATGACATCATCTGTTTTTAAGCCAGCTTTTTGTGCAGGCGAACTTTCAATTACGTGTTGGATCGTCACACGGTTTGCTTGGCCTGCGGCAAAAAGAAAACGATCATAGTTATCATCACCGATTTGCTGGCGAATTTTACTTTCCTGATTATCTAGTTTTGCATTTTCTTCAAAATAGCGTTCAGTGTTATACCATCCTTCACGGATAGCTTGATTGCGTAAATATAACGCTGCCATTTCTTGCTCTTGGCCTTGTTTTGCCAAAGACTCAGCTTGTACCACATCAATACCAATGGCAACTAAAGCGTCTACGGTATTGGTTTGTGATTGAAAATCAAAATTGTTTGTTTGTGAGTTTTCAGTATTTTCAATTTGAATTTCTTTTTCAGTAAGTGTTTTTGTTAGTTGCTTGATTTGATCACGCAATTGCACGATTTCCTGTTGCACCGCTTCGCGCGCATTGCGCTCGACTTGTAAACGATCTTCCAGCAGTGTTAGTACTTGCTGTATGTCTTGGCTGTCTCCCATAGCTTGATTAAGACTAAGCTCGGGTTTTGTCTCGGGTTGCGTTTTTTTTGTAGAGTCCTCACCACTGAAGAATAGGGCTATTACAAAACCAAACAGGATTAATATGGGCCAAAAGATGATTTTTTCTTTGAATCGGGACATTTTGATTAAACTTCATGAGGCATCTGAGTCATAATATACCTTTATGGCAGAGTTACGTCACGTATTCTAAGAGAGGATGCCGATGTTCACAAAACGAATAGGCTTTATTGTTTTTTTATTGTTAACGCTGGGTTTGGCGGCTTGTTCCGGCCCACAGGACACGCGAGAAGCAGATATTATCGCGGTGAAGAAAGTTATGGAAAAACGAGCTAAAGCCTTGCAAAGCCAAGATTTGCAGTTGTTTTCCGCATTGATTTACGATGCTTATGACGATGGTAGATCGACGAAGGCAAGTATTGTTGCAGAAACTGAAGCGGCTTTTAAACGTTACAAACATATTAAATTGAATTATCAACGCAGTCCGGTTGAATTTAATATGAATACCGCTCGTTTAATTCAACGCATTAGTTATCAGCTTGATGAGCAGCCTTTAATTCATGAACGGGAAATTCTAATTTTGCGTAAAATTAACGGTGAGTGGCTGATCTCAGCAGGCGTTATTGCTGGTTTGTTTTAGTCACGTGCGCCAAAAACGACTATCGTTTTACCTTTGGCGCTAATCAGGCCTTGTTGCTCCATGTTTTTAATTACACGTCCGACCATTTCACGGCTACACCCAACAATGCGACCTAATTCGGTACGGCTTATTTTGATTTGCATGCCATCAGGATGAGTCATAGCATCGGGCTGTTTACATAAATCCAAAAGAGTACTGGCAATGCGTCCCGCAGCATCCATAAATGCCAAGTGACCTACTTTGCGCGTGGTTTGTAATAGACGTTGGGAAATATGTGCTGCTATCGTCTTTAGAATACCAGGATATTGGGCTTTTAACTCAAATTCAGCAAGTTTATTGATGCGATCGTAGGAAATTTCTGCAATAGTGCAAGGCGTTCTGGTTCTCACTGTGACTTGGCGTTGGGGTTGTGGAATAAATAAACCAGTTTCCCCAATGAAATCTCCACCATTTAAGTAACCTAAGATGATATCATTGCTTTCGTCGTCTGCCATGCTGATAGTGGCTGAGCCATCGATGAGATAAAATAAAGTATCAGCTGAGTCTCCTGGACGAATGATGATTTGTTTCGACGGGAGGTGACGAATATTGCAATACTCCAACATTTTGTGAATGGCTGGATCTGCATGTTTTTTTGGGTCTATCGTTTTTGCCACGGTTTTTTTCGAGTTAGTAAAATCAATTTCAACGAGCGATTAGACATAGTATCGGCAAGAATTAAAAATTCTCCACAGTCTCAAATACCAGCCTAACATGATTACCCCTATATCAAAAAATGTTTATGATTTTAATCAAGCGCCTCGGTGTTTCAAAGAGGCAATTGCTCATGGATTAATCAAATGTAGCCCTGAAGACTTTATTGTTGAAGAAGTGCTTGGCTTTGAACCATCGGGTGTAGGTGATCATTTATGGTTATGGGTTGAATCTCGCTTAGCAAATACTTCGTGGGTGATCACCCGTTTAGCCCGAGTATTGGCCTGTCGGAAATCCGATATTGGTTTTTCTGGCATGAAAGATAAACATGCCGTGTCACGTCAATGGTTTAGTGTACCTAGGCCGGAAAATGAACCTGATTGGCGTCAATTACCAGAGGAAATAAAGGTATTAAACGCTATCTTGCACGAAAGAAAGTTAAAACGGGGATGGCATCGTGCGAATCGTTTTGAAATAACTATTCGCCAATTTTCCGCAGAAACTACAAAAATCGACCAACGTTTGCTTGAACTACAGCAACAAGGTTTCCCTAATTATTTTGCTGATCAGCGTTTTGCGAATCGAGCTGTGGACTTGCATCAACTTTCAGGGCGTTTAGCAGCGATTAAAAGTAAGCGCGATATGCGTCAGCAACAATTTTTGTTATCACAAGCCCGTTCTATTCTGTTCAACCAAGTGCTAGCGCAACGAATTGAAGATGCGAGTTGGAATCAGGTGTTAGCTGGCGACATCATGATGTTTAACGACAATAACGCGGTTTTTCATGTAGATCAGGTCGAAGAAGATTTGATACAACGAGCAGATCAACTTCAAATCCATGTGACGGGACCTTTGGTAGGTGCCGAGGAAACAAAAGTTACACAAGCTGTATTTGCGCTGGAAGTGGAAGTACTAGCGGATTTTAATGAGTTGTATCTAAGCTTAGCCAAGTTGAAGCTTGCTACTGCACGACGTCCCTTGCGTGCGGTACCACAACAGTTACACTGGAAACACGCACCTGATACGTTACATCTGCAGTTTGTTCTTAATAGTGGAACTTATGCTACTGCATTTATACGTGAACTCGGTGATTTCGCCGTCGCAAACCCGAACAGCGGAATTGACGACTAATTGTCGAATGTCTACGGTTAGCAATAATAGAAATTATGCGAGCACTGTGTTATTAATTCTTGCGCTATTATCTGTTTATAGTTGAAGCAATTAGTAAAGAATAGCTCAAAAAATAACCATGGTAATTTCTATTATTTCGCTATATTCTCATAACATTTACAAGTTTTTACTATGTTATTGATCTTTGGGGTAAATATCGGCATTGAAAATGTATTCATTTGCGCACAGTCAATATCCTGACAAATATAAATTTGTCTAGTAGGATAAAGCAAATGCAGGCACACGACTATTTTATGAACAATATCATGGGATTTTAGTCAATTACTAGGACCGAATTGGGGCTTGAAGGAATTGAATAAGATCAGTAGCATCTGCTCCCATTAAATCGCAGGGTAGTTACCATTAAAATGGCAAGGAAATATAACGCAGCAGATATTGAAGTATTAACTGGATTGGAGCCGGTTCGTAAACGCCCGGGTATGTATACGGATACCACACGGCCGAACCATCTTGCTCAAGAAGTTATCGATAATAGCGTTGATGAAGCCGTCGCCGGTCATGCTGATCAAATTGCGGTAGTGCTCTATAAAGATAATTCCTTGGAAGTCATTGATAACGGTCGAGGTATGCCGGTTGATATTCACCCGGAAGAAAAAATCCCAGGCATTGAACTGATTCTCACTCGCTTACATGCGGGTGGCAAATTTTCCAACCAAAACTATCAATTCTCCGGTGGATTGCATGGTGTAGGTGTATCAGTTGTTAATGCTTTGTCAAAACAATTGGATGCACGAGTCAAGCGTGATGGCAAAGAATATTCAATTTCGTTTGCCAATGGTGACCGCACCAAAAAATTAAAAGAAATTGGAAAGGTCGGAAAAGACGAAACTGGCACTGCCGTGCGTTTTTGGCCGGACAAAAAGTTTTTTGATTCTGAAAAGTTTTCTGTCAGTCGTTTAAAGCATGTATTACGCGCCAAAGCGGTTTTGTGTCCCGGTTTGCGAATACAGTTTTTTGATGAAAAAGAAAATGAAAAATCTGAATGGTTTTACCAGGACGGTCTACGTGATTATTTGCGTGGTGAACTCAAGGGTGCGCGATTAGTGCCTGAAGAGATTTTTGTGGGCAGTATGCAAGGTAACGCCGAAGCCGTGGACTGGGCCGTGACATGGTTGCCCGATGGCGAAGATGTTGTCGCGGAAAGTTATGTTAACTTAATTCCGACGGCTCAAGGCGGAACCCATGTGAATGGATTGCGCACTGGCTTAACCGAAGCGGTGCGTGAATATTCCGAATTCAAGAATTTATTACCCAAAGGTCTAAAGCTTGCGCCTGATGATGTTTGGGACCGTTGCGCCTATATTTTATCGGTCAAATTAGAAGATCCACAATTTTCCGGGCAAACCAAAGAACGCTTATCGTCACGTGAATGTGCCGCATTTGTCACCGGCATCGCTAAAGATGAAATGTTAGCCTGGATGGGCGATAACAAAGACATGGCAGAATTAATTTGTGAAATTGCAATTAATAATGCACAAAAACGTTTACGTGCTTCCAAAAAAGTGGTGCGCAAAAAAGTCACATCCGGACCAGCCTTACCTGGAAAATTAGCCGATTGCAGTTCACAAGATTCCAATCGCACAGAACTGTTTTTAGTCGAAGGTGATTCGGCGGGTGGTTCAGCAAAACAAGCACGCGAACGTGAATTTCAAGCGGTGATGCCCTTGCGCGGTAAAATTCTTAATACTTGGGAAGTGGAATCGCAACAGGTGCTAGCCTCACAAGAAGTTCATGATATTTCAGTGGCTATTGGTGTTGATCCTGGATCGGATAATATCAAGGGGTTACGCTATGATAAAGTCTGCATACTTGCCGACGCGGATTCCGATGGTGCGCACATCGCAACGTTATTATGCGCCTTGTTCGTGAGACATTTTCGACCGCTGGTCTCTGCAGGTCATATTTATGTGGCCATGCCCCCCCTGTATCGTATCGATGTTGGCAAACATATTTTTTATGCCTTGGATGAAAGCGAAAAACAAGGTGTGCTCGATCGTATTGACGCAGAAAAAATTCGCGGCAAGCCAAATGTGCAACGATTTAAAGGTTTGGGTGAAATGAATCCCTTACAATTACGGGAAACGACGATGGCACCCGATACGCGACGTTTGGTGCAATTAACACTCGAAGCAGGCGATGAAACGAATTCAATTATGGATATGTTACTAGCGAAAAAACGTTCTGCCGATCGTAAATCTTGGTTAGAATCCAAAGGCAATTTAGCTGAAGTATAAAAGGCATTTTGATGAATAACGAAATCGAATATAACGAAGAAGGCATCGAAAAACTTCCGCTGCATTTATTCACGGAAAAAGCCTATCTGGATTATTCCATGTACGTCATTATGGATCGTGCATTACCAAATATTGGTGATGGTTTAAAACCCGTGCAGCGACGTATTGTTTATGCCATGTCAGAATTGGGCTTGCGTGCTGCCGCTAAACATAAAAAATCGGCGCGTACGGTCGGTGATGTGCTCGGAAAATTTCATCCTCATGGTGATAGTGCTTGTTATGAAGCCATGGTGTTAATGGCACAACCCTTTTCTTATCGTTATCCATTGATCGACGGTCAAGGTAATTGGGGATCGCCCGATGATCCGAAATCATTCGCGGCCATGCGTTATACCGAAGCCAAGTTAACCAAATTTGCACAGGTTTTATTGGAAGAAGTAAAAATGGGTACCGTCGATTGGTTGCCTAATTTTGATGGTTCTTTACTAGAACCGAAAATTTTACCTGCACGTTTACCTTTGGTGTTGCTCAACGGTACCACAGGTATTGCAGTGGGTATGGCTACGGACATACCTCCGCATAATTTAACTGAAGTAGTTAAGGCTTGTATTCATATCCTGGATAACCCGGATTCTAAACTCAGCGATATTACTAAAATAATAAAAGGCCCGGATTATCCTACCGATGCTGAAATTATTACACCGAGAAAAGATATTAGCGATATGTACAAACGTGGCACGGGTAGTATTCGTATGCGTGCCCTTTATGAAAAAGAAGACAACGATATTGTAATTACGGCACTACCGTATCAGACCTCGGGCGCAAAAATTTTAGAGCAAATCGCCCACCAAATGCGTCAGAAAAAATTGCCAATGGTTGAAGATTTGCGCGATGAATCGGATCACGAAAATCCCACACGCTTAGTTATAACGCCACGAATAAAAAATCTCGATGCCAAGGATCTAATGGATCATTTATTTGCGACCACGGATCTGGAAAAAAATTATCGAGTCAATCTGAATATGATTGGCAATGACGGGCGTCCTAAAGTTCATGGTTTATTAGATATTCTCAATGGTTGGTTAGCCTTCCGTACCAATATCGTGCGTAAACGTCTGCAATATCGCTTGGATAAAGTATTGGAGCGTTTGCATATTTTAGACGGTTTGCATATCGCTTTTCTCAATATCGATGAAGTTATCCATATTATTCGCACCGAAGACGAACCCAAGCCAGTGTTAATGAAACGTTTCAAATTGACGGATGTGCAAGCTGAAGCAATTTTGGAACTCAAACTCCGTCACTTGGCAAAATTAGAAGAAATGAAAATTCGTGCAGAAAAGAAAGAATTATCTGCGGAACGCGACGAATTACAACAAATCCTCAAATCAGCGACTCGTTTGAAATCATTAATTAAAAAAGAACTAAATGATGACTTAAAAGAGTTTGGCGACAAACGTCGTTCACCCATCACCAAACGCGAAGCTGCACAAGCGATGGATATTGCGGATCTAGTGCCTGCTGATCCAGTAACCGTAATTTTATCGGAAAAAGGTTTAGTACGTTCAGCCAAAGGCCATGATGTGGATCCTTTAACCTTAACTTATAAGGCAGGTGACAAATATCTTGGCGCAGTGCAGACAAAAAGTAACGCGCAAGTTTCTTTCTTCGATAGTACCGGACGTTGTTACACCGTATCAGCCCATGGATTGCCATCAGCACGGGGTCATGGTGAGCCACTCAATGCCAAATTAAAAATGCCACCCAGCGCAAGTATGACAGGATTGCTGGTTGCGACGAGCAATGATCAAAAATTCTTTGTTGGTTCAGATGCCGGTTATGGATTTATTGTGGCTTATGAAGATATTCTAACTAAAAATCGCTCAGGCAAAGCGGTGGTTTCGGTGCCTAAAGGTTGTCGTTCGTTAATGCCCGCAATGGTTGAAGAACCGGAAAACGAGTGGATTGCTTTAGCCACCAATACAGGAATGTTGGCGCTTGTGTGTCTTGCTGATGTACCTGAATTGGCCAAAGGTAAAGGCGTAAAATTAATCAATATTCCTGGTGCTAAAGCAACCGATCGAAAAGAATACGTCATCGCAAGTGCTTTGCTTGGATTGTCTTCGCAATTGGTTCTATACAGTGGAAATCGGAAAAAAGTACTAGCCGGGGAGGAACTGGACGAGTACATCACTGAGCGAGGAAAACGTGGTTTTAAATTACCTCGTGGATTTCAGACATTGGATCGTCTAGAAGCAGAGGAGGTTGACGAATAAACAAAGCTGCGTGAGGTGTGTTCACCTTGACTGTTCGATGTCTTATTAAAACAATAACAAACGTAGTTTTGCACAACTGTGCGATATCGCACCCTAGGAATTATTGCCTTGGATGACTCTGCCTTCGAGACCAAAGAGCACATATTAAGAGTACGATTGATTGTTTTACTGGTAGATACGTTGCCAGTGATTCTGTTGTATGGTTTTTCATTCACTCAGCAGTTTCTCGTATTTACCCTAAGCCCTCAGCAAGTGGCTTCGCCGGAGCTCATGATTTATCTTGTTGCTTTCATCTTGTTGAAAAATTATTTATTCAGTTTTCTTACCATTAAACCAAGAGCAATGAGCGCATTTCGTTTGTTTTATTGGACTAGTGCGCTACTAAATATTATATGTTTGACGGCATTAATGATATATGTCGCTTCTCATTCCATCATTCCAATAATGAAACAATCTTTTTTAATTTTGGATGGGTTTGCATTCGCAGGGATGGCGCTTATTGTATCGATGTGTGGCTATTTTTTCACATTCAACCACCTGAGCTTTTTAAATAATGGCCTACTAAGCGACGGTGAGCGTCGACCATCAACAGATCAAAGTATTTATGCCCTAATCAGCATTCCATTTCTAGTTTTAGCGTTAGTCGTATTTGAAATGTTTCGACACAAATCTTTAAGTTTGAATACACTAGCTTATGTTGAAATGGCTATCGCCATTGTTATGCTTGTTACATTGGTAATTATAAATAAACGAATTGTCAGTCCTTTAAAAAATCTGCGACATTCCTTAATGCATTTTTATGAAAAGCCTGAATGGGATGCCATAAATGTAGATAATGAATTTAGCGGTATAAAGCACTATATTGAATGGCAATACCGTCAAAATGAATTTCAGTCCCATTTAATATATTTGGGCAGCCAGCTTTTATCTGAATCTGCAACAACACGTGTACAACTTTACCGCACTTTAATTGAGTCCATGCAAACACTGACTCAAATGCCAATTGTCAATCTATTTCTCTATAATAGAGAAACTCAGGTTTTTAGCCGAATCTCGTGGGTAGCAAATTCAAGCGACATTTTAAAGCAACCTATCGCGATGGAAAACAGTGAGTGGCTAATGCAATTTAATCACTTAGAAAACATAATCGAGCGGCATGATCAGTTTGTAGAAAGCTATATTCAAGAACAAGGTTTGGAATATGAAATTGGTCTTCCGCTTCAAACACCACAAGATTTCTTAGGCGTGGTGTTGATTGCATGTCATCAAAAGGATTTCCAATTGCATGAATTTGAAAAAGCAACTATTAAGCACGCCGTTTCACAAGTGGCAATATTATTACATGCCTACGATTTAATTCAGCAAAAACAATTTGAAGAACGCCAATATGAAAAAACCAATTTACTAGCATCTGTTACCTTGAACTCCATTGGTGATGGCGTCATCACAACAAATAATGATGGACTGATTGAATATCTGAATCCTGTCGCTGAGAAATTAACGAATGTTAATTTGAAAAAAGTTTATGGTCAGCCGCTGCTTTCAGTTTTTCATTTGCTTGAAGAGGAATCGGGTAAACTAGTCGAAAGTCCTGTTGACCGATGTTTGAAAGCAGGTAAGAGTATTACCTTGACTGGTCATACTTTATTACAAACACAAGATCAAGAATTTGCGGTCGAAGTTCGTCTTTCACCGATGAGAGACGTAGATGATAGTATTATTGGCGTCGTATTGGTATTTCATGATGTAACCGAACTGCACGTACTCGCTAGTGAGCTGGCTTATCAAGCAACGCATGATGCATTGACTGGGTTGATTAATCGACGGGAGTTTGAGAATCGCCTCGATCATGTGCTGTCTCTTGCACGCGAACAATTCAATCAGCATGCGCTTTGTTATATTGATTTAGATCAGTTTAAAGTTGTGAACGATATTTGTGGGCATATCGCCGGTGATGAATTATTGCAACAACTGGGCACACGCTTAAGCAGTGTCATTCGCGAAACAGATGTTTTAGGTCGTTTGGGTGGCGATGAATTTGGTTTGTTACTCCATGAATGTCCACTGGATAATGCACAAGTGATAGCCAATAATATTTTGAAACTGGCAAAAGATTTTCGCTTTGTTTGGCATGATAAATCATTTGAAATCGGTGTTAGCATTGGTTTGGTGTCCATTGATTCGAAATCGGGCAATATTGCAGACATTCTAAGTGCTGCCGACTCTGCTTGTTATGTGGCGAAAGACCTTGGGCGTAATCGTGTTCATGTGTTCGAGCAGAATGATTTAGAATTGGTGCAGCGACGAGGTGAAATGCAATGGTTGCAAATCATTCGTCATGCGATTGAAAATGATGATTTAGTGTTAATGTTCCAGCCGATAAAAAACTTAGCTACTAATGAACATGATTTTCATTCGGGTGAGATATTATTACGCATGCGCTCAAAGGACAGTGCATTTATTTCGCCTGGTTCATTTTTACCTGCGGCAGAACGTTATCATTTAATGCCTGAGCTGGATCGATGGGTGTTGAAAACAGCATTAAATTATATTGCATCTATTGCGAGTGATGCCACCGAACAGTTTTCTTTTTCTATCAACTTGTCAGCCCAGTCACTTAGTGATGATAAGTTTTTAAATTATGTAATCGATACTTTGGGCAAAACGCGGGTTCCGACGCGTTATATCTGTTTTGAAATCACCGAAACCACCGCGATTGCCAATTTTAGTCGTGCAATACATTTTATTTCAACTTTACGCAGCATGGGGTGTCGTTTTTCATTAGACGATTTTGGTAGTGGTCTAAGTTCATTTTCTTATTTGAAAAATCTACCGGTGGATTATATAAAAATCGATGGTTCGTTTATCAAAGACATTATTCATAACCCCATTGATGAAGCTATGGTCGAAGCCATTAATCAGATCGGACATTTGATGGGTATTAAAAGTATTGCGGAATTTGTTAACAATGAAGCTATTTATAATCGTTTAAAAAAGATCGGAGTGGATTTTGCGCAAGGAAATTATGTGTCGCAGCCCGTTTTATTTGATGAATATCTGGCGCCATTCATCAAAAAAGTATCACAACAGTAAATTGGATTGTCGGCAAACAATGGAAATGTCACACAATCCCTGTTCAAACGGTTGATCTTGAATTTTCCTTGTTCAACATTTCTCTGGCGTGTTCAATGGTAGTTTCGGTCAGTTCGATGCCGCCAATCATGCGTGCAATTTCAATCACCCGTTCTTCATTTTCTAATGTTCGAATTTGACTATTCGTTTGTTTTTTACTGACTTTCTTTTCTACAAATAAATGCTGATGACCTTTGCATGCCACTTGTGCTTGGTGAGTAATGCAAATGACTTGGCGTTTTAGACCGAGTTGGTAGAGTTTGTCGCCGACAATTTCAGCAACACCACCACCGATGCCGACATCCACCTCATCAAAAATGAGAGTAGGTCGTTGCACAACATTGGCTGTCGAAACCTGTATAGCTAGACTGATGCGTGAAAGTTCTCCACCCGAGGCAATTTTGCTCAAGGGTTTGGCTTCCTGACCAGGGTTGGTGTTGATTAAAAATCGTATCTGTTCTAAGCCATGGGCGTGGAATTCATTTTCAGGGTATGTTTGAAACTCGACAAAAAAGCGACAGGCGGGCATGCCGAGTTGTTTAATCAACTTTTCCACATTGTTTGATAAAGTTTTAGCAGCTTTTTGACGTTTGTCTGACAGCTGAGTCGCGGCTAGTGAAAAATCTTTTTGCATAATGTCCAGTTGTTGTTGATATTTTTGAATATCCGAATCACTATCCAATAGACTTGCCAGTTCTTCCAGCATATGCGTATGTAATTGCAATAAATCTTCCGGTGGTACACGATGTTTACGTGCAAGATTATGTACTTCGCTTAAGCGTTGTTCGATTTCGTGCATACGTTCCGGGTCAAGTTCGTTATCATCAAGACGAATGCGTAAATCGTGCGTCGCCTCATTAACCGAAATCAATGCGGATTCAAGTAGTTCGTAACTTTGTTTTAAACTTGGGTCAAGTTCAATCGTATTTTTCAACTGAAGTTGCACACTTTCCAACTGCAACGTTATATTGTTTTCATCCTCGGCTAATGCCTGATAACTGGAATTAAGCGCTTGCATAATTGCATGATGATGAGCAAATTTTCGCTGTTCTTGATCGAGCTGTTCCCATTCACCTGTTTGTAAGTCTATTTTTTCAAATTCATCTAATTGATAACGTAAAAATTCGATACGTGAAACTCGCTCATGTTGTTGTGCAGTCAATTGTTGCAATGATTTTTTAGTTTCACTGTATTGACGATAAATATTCGCAACCGTGGCAACATCTTGTTGCGCATTAGCAAATGCATCAAGAAGGCGTTGTTGTTCATTCGCACTTAATAGGGCATGGTGTGCATGTTGACTATGAATCTCAACTAAAAAATCGGCGAGTTGCTTTAGTTTAACCACCGGTAACTGCACGCCATTGATATACGCTCGTGAACCAATGTCTTTCGATAAGGTCCGACGAACAATGCAATCGTCGCCGCTATCGAGTTCCTCGTCGGTTAGCCATTGTTTGACCTCCATCGCATGTCTGATGTCAAAATTTGCAGTGATTTCGGTTCGCTGTTTTTCGTCTCGTATAAAACTATTATCCGCACGTTCGCCAAGGGCAAAACCCAAGGCGTCGATGGCTATAGATTTACCCGCACCGGTTTCGCCGGTGATGACGGTCATGCCTGATTTGAAATCAATCTCTAATTGATCGACAACAGCAAAGTTACGAATACTTAAATGGCTTAACATAATAATTATTACAGCTTCTCGCCCCAGTGAAGTTTGGCACGTAAAATTTCAAAGTAATTATAATTCGAAGGATGCAACAACTGAACTTTTCTTTCAAGGCGGGTAATGCGAATACGATCACCGGCAACGACACCCAAATTGATTTGCCCATCACATGTTACCTGGGCACGCGCATGTCCAGATTCACTAATAGTTATTTCGACGATACTATCGCCACCCACAACCAAAGGGCGTTGGCTCAAAGTATGAGGGCAGATAGGCACCAAGGCAAGACTGTGTAGGGTGGGTGACAAAATCGGGCCGCCACCCGATAAAGCATAAGCGGTTGAACCCGTGGGTGTAGCGATAATTAAACCATCGGAACGTTGTGTGTTAACAAAACGGCCATCGATATTGGTCTCAAACTCGAGCATGCGAGCTTCTTCCCACTTATGGATGACCACATCGTTAAAGGCAATGCTTTCGTTAATTACAGCGCCTTCACGTACAATATCAACTTGTAATAATAAACGTTCTTCCGCTTGATAATGACCATTTAAAATCTCGTCCAAGCGTTCATTCATTTCATCTGAACGAATATCGGTTAAGAATCCGAGATGGCCCATATTGATTCCGATTAGTGGTACAGAATATTTTGATAAAGAACGGGCTGCATTAAGCATGGTGCCATCGCCACCAATGACTAACACCAAATCGCAATTTTCGCCCAGATGGGCACGATCCATGGATTCCACGCCGTTTAGGCTGATCGTGTCAGCTGTACCTTGATCAAGAATTACATGACAATCATGAGTTTTGAGGAAATCAGCGACTTGTTGCATAAAATCACCGAGATCTGTGTTGGCATATTTGCCGATAAGTCCAATGGTCTTGAAATTCTCTGCCATGGTTTTCTCCTTTAGCTCTTAAGAACTTAGCATGATCATCATGCCTCGCCAAGCGACTCTTATGGAATCATTATTGAATAAAACCTTGTCTCACTTGGCACTGTTGCGCAGAGAGTGCTAGTATCTCGCCAGGATTAAAGGGGTTTGCCAAAGTTGTCCAATAAAACTGAAAAAAATCAAAAACCTGAGCTAAGCGAAAGAGCAGAGCGCTTGCTTAAAACATTGATCGAAAAATATATAGAAGAAGGTCAGCCAGTAGGTTCGAAAGCGTTGGTGAAAGAATCCGGTTTGGACCTAAGCGCCGCAACCATTCGCAGTGTTATGTCGGATCTTGAGAAATTAGGGTTTTTACATGCGCCACATACATCGGCTGGACGGGTTCCAACTGATAAGGGATATCGCTTGTTTGTTGATAGTCTCGTGCACATGGAACCATTAGATCAAGCCGTTGCCAGTGGTATGAAAAATACATTAACTACTGAAACTACAGGCAAAGCGGTACTAACCAAAGCATCGAATATTCTTTCCGAGCTGACCAATATGACAGGTCTGATCATGCTTCCGCGAAGGGAAAAACAGATTTTGGGACATATCGAGTTTGTGCCCCTATCGGATAATCGCGTCCTCACGATTACTGTAATTGGTGGCTATGAAGTCGAAAATCGAATCATTCATACTAATCGACCTTATAACAAAGATGAGTTACAAAAAGCCGCCAATTTCCTTAATAGTCGTTATGCGGGTAAAGAGGTGCAAAATATTCGCAGCGAGCTGCTGAGTGATTTAAACCAGGCGCGCCAGGATATGAACGATTTAATGAGTGTCATGGTTGAAGTGGCTGACAAGCTTTTCAATGATGAAAATGATGCCTTGCTAGTCAGCGGAGAGGCGAATTTATTGGGTTTCCAGGATATGGCGGACACTGAACGTTTAAAGCAGTTATTCGATGCCTTCAAACAGAAAAACGATATTCTACATTTATTGGATCAATGCTCAATGGCCAAAGGCATTCAGATTTATATTGGCGGTGAAACCGGTAAACATGCTCTCGATAGTTGTTCGATAATCACCTCGCCTTATGAGTCCAATGGTGAGACAGTAGGGGTGTTGGGGGTTATTGGTCCACGTCGCATGGAATATAAGAAAGTGATTCCAATGGTTGATATTACTGCAAAAATTCTCGGGGCAGCCTTGCAATCCAAATAAATAATCCCCATATAACAGCGCAACAGAAATTTGCTTAGAAAACGTACGGAGTGGACCATGGCGTCAAAGAAAAAAGGTAAAACCTCTAAAAATAATGAGGTAGAAGTCACCCAAGATTCGATTGAAGTCGAGCAAACTGATCCCAGTGATAAGCCCGCAGATGCGGGTGGCGATGTGGATAAACTTCGTCTAGCTGTAGAAGCGGCAGAAGCAAAAGCCAGCGACAACTGGGAGCAGCTATTAAGAGTTAAAGCTGAAATGGAAAATTTACGTCGTCGTCTGGAAAAAGACGTGGCTAATGCGCACAAATTTGCCTTGGAAAAGTTCTTAAATGAGCTCATTCCCGTCGTGGATAGTATGGAACTTGGTTTGGCTGCGGCGAGTGACGAACAAGCGGATATGAGCAAGTTTAAAGAAGGCAGTGAACTGACTTTAAAAATGATGGCGGGTTTGTTAGACAAATATGGCGTGCAATCTATTGACCCCATGGGAGAAAAATTTAACCCAGAGCAACATCAAGCCATGAGTATGCAAGAAAATCCTGATGTTGACCCCAATACGGTCATAGCGGTGTTCCAAAAAGGCTATTCATTGAACGAACGTGTGATTAGACCAGCCATGGTCGTCGTTTCTAAAGCGGATCAGCCGCCAAAAGAGACAAAAATTGACGAGATGGCTTGAAATTAGGGGCTGACACCCAAATATTAGCAACAACAGTTTTTAACCATATATATCAAGCGGATATTAGCGGAGAATTTTCATGGGCAAGATAATAGGCATAGACCTCGGAACCACGAACTCTTGTGTGGCCGTAATGGACGGTGGCAAACCAAGAGTGATTGAGAACAGCGAAGGTGATCGCACCACGCCCTCAATCGTCGCCTTCACCGATGATAGTGAAGTTATTGTTGGCCAGCCAGCCAAACGTCAAGCGGTAACCAATCCAGCTGACACTTTTTTTGCGGTGAAACGGTTAATCGGACGAAAGTTTTCCGAGGAAGTGGTGCAGCGTGATATTTCATTAGTGCCTTATAAGATTATCAAGGCCGATAATGGTGATGCTTGGGTTGAAGCCAAAGGTAAGAAATTAGCACCGCCTGAAATTTCAGCACGTGTGCTCATGAAAATGAAAAAAACCGCTGAAGAATTTCTTGGTGAGCCAGTGACAGAAGCGGTTATTACGGTTCCTGCTTATTTTAATGATTCTCAGCGTCAAGCTACCAAAGACGCAGGTAAAATTGCTGGCTTAGAAGTTAAACGTATTATCAATGAACCTACAGCGGCAGCATTGGCCTATGGTATGGATAAAAATCGCGGTGATAAAAAAATCGTGGTTTATGACTTAGGTGGTGGTACGTTTGACGTATCAATTATTGAAATTGCCGAAATCGAAGGCGAGCACCAATTTGAAGTTTTGGCGACCAATGGTGATACTTTCCTCGGTGGCGAAGATTTTGATACACGTTTAATCGACTATCTTGCCGATGAATTTAAGAAAGACAGTGGCATTGATTTGCACAACGATCCTTTAGCTTTACAACGCTTAAAAGAAGGTGCAGAAAAAGCCAAGATTGAATTGTCCTCGACTCAACAAACAGAAGTCAACTTACCATACATCACAGCCGATGCCACGGGTCCGAAACATTTGAACATTAAAGTGACACGTGCCAAATTGGAATCACTGGTTGATGATTTGGTAGAGCGTACGATTGAGCCATGTAAAATTGCATTGAAAGACGCTGGCTTAAGTTTTTCAGAAATTGACGATGTGATTTTAGTCGGCGGCCAAAGCCGTATGCCTAAGGTGCAAGATGCGGTTAAAGAATTTTTTGGCAAAGAACCCCGTCGTGATGTCAATCCAGACGAAGCCGTTGCCGTTGGCGCTGCCATTCAAGCCGGTGTGCTTGGTGGTGACGTTAAAGATGTATTATTGTTAGACGTCACGCCTTTGTCTCTAGGTATCGAAACCCTGGGCGGTGTTATGACCAAGCTCATCGAAAAGAATACAACGATTCCCACCAAAGCGAACCAAGTATTCTCTACTGCGGATGACAATCAAACTGCAGTAACTGTTCATGTGTTGCAAGGTGAACGTAACCAGGCGGCAGCGAATAAATCACTAGGTCGCTTTGACTTGAGTGATATTCCACCTGCACCACGTGGTGTGCCACAAATCGAAGTTATTTTCGATATTGATGCCAACGGTATCTTGAATGTTTCAGCTAAAGATAAAGCCACCGGTAAAGAGCAATCGATAGTGATTAAAGCATCCAGTGGCTTATCGGATGAAGAAATCGATAAAATGGTGAAAGATGCCGAAGCGCATGCGGATGAAGATCGCAAGTTCAATGAATTGGTTGACGCACGTAATAAAGCGGATGGTATGATTCACGCGACTGAAAAATCGATGAAAGAATTAGGTGATCAAGTCAGTGCTGACGAAAAATCACAAATCGAATCTGCGATCGCGGCATTGAAAGAAGCCATGGCAGGTACAGATAAAGATGATATGGAAGCCAAAACCACTGCACTTGCTGAATTATCAGGCAAAATGGCAGAGCGTTTGTATGCCAATAAGGCAGGCGATGATGCAGGTGCAGCACCAGGTGATGCAACTGGCAGTACCGAAGCTAATGCCGCTGGCAACGATGATGTGGTTGACGCAGAGTTCGAGGAAGTTAAGGAAGATAATAAATAACTTCTGAACCTCGTTCATAAGATATGTTTTAGGCGCGGTTCAGTTACCGCGCCTTTTGTCTATTTACTAAGCGGAACGGAATTATGTCAAAACGCGATTACTACGAAGTCTTAGGTGTAGCGAAAAATGCAAGCAAAGATGAGCTGAAAAAAGCCTATCGCCGCCTTGCTATGAAATTTCATCCAGATCGTAATCCTGATGACAAAGTAGCCGAAGAGAGTTTTAAAGAAGCCAAAGAAGCGTTTGAAATTCTTAATGACGAACAAAAACGCGCAGCCTATGACCAGTTCGGCCATGCTGGAGTCGACGGCGCCGCCGGCATGGGCGGGGGCGGATTTGGCGGCGGCGGGGCAGGCATGGGTGGTTTTGGCGACGTTTTTGGCGATATCTTTGGTGATATTTTCGGGGGTGGTGGTCGCGGTGGTGGTGGTCAACGGGTGAATCGGGGTTCTGATTTGCGTTATAACCTAGACTTGTCATTGGAAGATGCAGTTTCAGGCACCACGGTCAAAATTCGCGTTCCAACCTATGTTGCATGTAAAACTTGCGACGGCAGTGGCGCGAAAAAAGGTTCTAAGCCTCAAAAATGTTCAACCTGTGGCGGTCATGGCCAAGTTCGTATGCAACAAGGATTTTTTTCGATACAACAAACTTGCCCTAGTTGTCATGGCCGGGGAGAAACGATTTCTGATCCTTGTAATGTTTGTCATGGGCAAGGCCGAGTTGAAGAGCAAAAAACCTTATCTGCGAAAATTCCACCCGGTGTTGATACCGGCGACCGTATTCGTTTAGCCGGTGAAGGTGAAGCTGGAGAAAATGGTGGTCCACCGGGAGACTTGTATATTCAGATCAATGTCAAACCCCATCAGATTTTTGTGCGCGATGGAAATAATCTCTATTGCGAGGTGCCAGTGAGTATTGCTACAGCCGCTTTGGGTGGTGAATTAGATGTACCTACGCTTGATGGGCGAGTTAAATTAAAAATTCCAGCGGAAACTCAAACCAGTAAATTATTTCGTTTACGTGGTAAAGGTGTACGGCCTGTACGTGGAGGTCCTGTGGGCGATTTAATGTGTAAAGTTTTAGTCGAGACGCCTGTGAATCTAAATACCAAACAAAAAGATTTATTGAAGCAATTTGAAGATAGTTTACACAGTGGTGGAAAACACAGTCCTCAAGCATCCTCTTGGTTGGATAAAGTCAAAAACTTTTTTGATGAGATGAAATTCTAATGCTCAAAAACTGGCTAAAAAAACGAGTGTCTGAGAAAGGCACAGTGAATTCACAACGTCGTGGATTGCTCAGCAAAATCGTCGTGGGAAGTGGTTTGCTGGCGACTGCATCGCATTTGCAGGCAAAAACGGAAGATGATGCCGAATTACGTTTTCCTGGTGATCCTGTCGAAAATAATGTTGTCTATCAGTTTAACAAAGCCGATGAAGAATACCACAAAGCCGTATTATTCTCTGTTGGAGCAATGTTGAGGAAATACGGGGACAATATCAAGATTGTTGTGACCTGTATTGGTCCGGGACTACACATTCTCGCAAAAAATCCCAAACGCCCCGTGTCTGCTGAAACCAAACAAAGGGTTTCAAGTCTGGCGCAATATGGCGTTGAATTCCATGCCTGTGGTAACACCATGAAGTCGCTAAAATGGGAAGAGAAAGATATGCTTGATTTCGCAAGCATTGTTGAAGTTGGCGCCGCAGATTTAATGGAATTACAACAACAAGGTTTCGCTTACATCAGTTGGTAAGCAAGCGGCATTAACTATAAAGCAATTAAAATTCCTGCTAGAATCTGCACATGATACGCTTTGGGGGATTCAAATGACTCGTATTGCCATTACTGGCGCCAGTGGCCGCATGGGCAGAGCGCTAATTGATGCCGCTCATCACAATAGTTCAACACAATTAACCGGTGCAATTACTCGTCCTGATAGTTCTTTGCTTGGCAGTGACGCTGGTGAAATTTCTGGTATTGGTTCCATCGGGGTTCCTATTGTTGCAACTGTGCGCGAAGATGTGAGTCAATTCGATGTACTAATTGATTTTACCACAGTGGAACATACACTTGATAATCTTCAAGTCTGTGTTGACGCTGGCAAAATGCTGGTTATTGGCACCACTGGATTTAGCGACGAACAGAAAAAACTTATTCAGCAGGCTAGCAAATCCATTGCTATTTGTTTTGCACCGAACATGAGTGTAGGTGTTAATCTTTGTTTAAAGTTACTCGATTTGGCCGCTCGTGTTTTGGGTGATGAAGTGGATATTGAAATTATCGAAGCCCATCATCGCCACAAAATTGATGCACCGTCAGGCACGGCCTTGCGTATGGGTGAAGTTGTCGCTGATGCCTTAGGGCGTGATTTGAAACAGTGCGCTGTTTATGGGCGAGAAGGGCAAACCGGTGAACGCGAACGTAAAACCATTGGTTTTGAAACCATTCGTGCTGGTGATATTGTTGGCGAGCATACGGTTATGTTTGCCGATATCGGGGAACGTATTGAGATTACGCATAAAGCATCAAGTCGTATGACCTTCGCCAATGGCGCTGTGCGTGCGGCAAAATGGTTATCACAAAAAGAAAATGGTTTGTATGATATGCAAGACGTTTTAGGCCTTAAATAGAAGTTTATTGTATGCGATACCTAGCGATCGTATTAATTTTCTTCTTCAGCAATCATGTACAATCAGATCAACTGAAACTATTTACAAGTGATGGTTGTAGTTTATTTCCCGATGGTACTTATTTGGAAAACCAATTATGGTTGAGTTGTTGCGTGAAACATGACTTAGCCTATTGGATGGGTGGAACTCGTGATCGTCGCAAACAAGCAGATGATGAATTGCGACAATGTGTTCAAGATAAAGATAAAACGTTTTTAGCAAAACTTATGCATAATGGTGTACGGGTAGGCGGCACACCCTATCTACCCACACATTTTCGTTGGGCATATGGTTGGCCAATTTTTCGTGGTTACCGAGTTCAAAACGACGATGAAAGACAAATCATAAAACAAACATTGCAACAATCAAAAACCGAATTCATGTCAAGATCCGATCCTATCGCTTTAGAGGCGATAAAAGTCCTTGATTCATTTTTGAGTCAACAAAAATTTTAGGCTTGTTTTTGTTGATTATCTGGTGTGCAAACCCGGATTGGAAGATGTACATAGAACGTTGATCCTAAACCAAGCGTACTATCAACGGTGATGCTTCCGCCTAACATTAAACATAATTCCTTGGTTAAGGCCAAACCTAATCCAGTACCACCGTATTTACGTGTGGTTGATGCATCAACTTGAGCAAAGGGTCTGAAAATCGTTTGCAATTTGTTTTCTGGAATTCCAATGCCAGTGTCTTTAACAATAAACAATACTTCATTTCCATTAAAGTCGGCAGATAGTGTTATGGTACCTTTATGAGTAAACTTGCAGGCATTACCGATTAGATTAATCAGAATTTGTTGTACCCGCATTTTGTCACAAGCCATCGCCGCATCTGTTTCAAGTAATTCCACTGTAATGTAATTTTCTTTTTGCTTCGCTAACGATTCACTGATGCCATAAATAACTTTTAACATTTCATTTATTGAGAATTCGGTACACTCCAATTCCATGTGACCTGATTCAACTTTACTTAAATCGAGAATATCATTAATCAGGTGAAGCAAGTGATCTCCTGAGAATAGAATATTTTGCAAATATTCTTGATCAATATCCCGATCTTCTTGTTTGGCCTCTGCATATAACAAATCTGAAAAACCAATAATAGAATTCAGCGGCGTGCGAAGCTCATGACTCATGCTGGCTAAAAAGTCACTTTTCGCTTTGTTAGCTTTCTCCAATTCCTCATTTCGCTGTGCAATCGTTAACATCGCATCTTGTAAGCCATGGGTGGCTTCTTTAATTTTTATTTGCATTAAATCATGGTTAGTTTGAATTTCGGCAGCCATGTGTTTAAAGGCATGGGTGACCGCACTAATTTCAGGATAGTTGGATTCAGGAAGTTGAATATCATAGCGCCCCTGGCCTACGGCGTTTGCTGCATTTTTTAGAATGAAAAGCGGGCGGGTAATACTGCGAATACTATAATACGAAATAATAATTGCAGGGATGAGCAAACTGATAACTAAAAGTATGACCAACTCAGTTGTGCGATTAAACGAGTCCCCAAAATTACGATAGTCATCAGCTGCACTCACATTAAGAATTGTCTTTCCTTGGTTTGATTTGACTTCATGACTAGCAAAAAGAAATTCAGACGATTGCTCAGCTGACGGCCAGGTATCTGATTGAAAAACCACTTCGTTATTTGCATATGAAACTTTCACAGGTAAACCCAATGTCTGTTCAATTTTTGTAAAGAAATTATAGGGGTTAGCTGCGACTTCTAAATATGCCATGGGCTTTAAAGTATTGACGGGAACAATAATTGAGACTACAGATTCATTTTCATATTTGCAAAGATTGACATAAGGTATGATGCGCTCTATTCCTTTTCGTGCTGCTAATAATTCTTTAGAGAATTGGCAGAACCCTTGTTGCATATTGCGTGTGCTCGTATCCACACCATTTCTTGATGTGCCAATCAAATTAAATCCTTGATCGAAAATATTCAGTTTGATCATTTTAATCACGTCGCCGGTAACATCATACTGAAAAAACTGATCATCTAATGCGTCTAGTAATTTTGCATGGTTATTTGATTGAATAGCGCGACGTAGATTTTTATCCTTTTGAGAATGTAGGCCCAAATTAATTAAGCGTTGAGTGAATTCTTTTTGGATACTATTGGATTCAAGTGTAATTAAATCGCGCAAGGATTTAGATTCGGTCTGAATAACCAGATGACGATAAAGATTTGCACTCAAAATTAAAGCGACAAGAGCAATCACAGCGAGACTTGCTATCATGGAAATGATTTGAGTACGAAAAGTGATATTCAAAATCCGGCCTTGGTTAAGGGTGCGCTCAACCTTATCGACACCGCATAAGACATAGTTAATTGAATATGAATTGGATTTGTCTGAAAAAGCAGTATTGTTAAACCCAAGAATTCTGTGCGAGAATTCGTCATGAAATTTTACCACGATAAAAATCTCGGATTACTGATCAATATCCCGTTATTGCTAGCCTTGAGCATATTCAGCTATCAGCACTACGTGTTGGGTGAGGCTGTGGAGTCAATAGGATTTCTAAACTTGGTTTTATTGGTGGGGGTTTATCCATTGTTGGAGGAATATGTATTCCGGGGTCTTTTTCAAACCTATTGTCTGAAAAAACTGCAAGGAAGTATTAATCCTTGGTTGAGTTTTGCAAATCTAATTACCAGTGTGGTGTTTGCCTGCAGCCATTTGTTGGTTAACTTTACACTACTTTCGGTGCTTACTTTTTTCCCCTCGTTGATATATGGCTATTATCGTGAGAAATATAATACGATTGCGCCATGCGTGGGATTGCATGTGAGTTTTAATTGCACATATCTGCTACTAAGCCATTAATTCAGTTGTCGGATATCTTGACAGTCACAGTAAATTTTTTAAAAAGTTTCGTATTGTCATAGATGCTCAATCGCTTGATTTTCGAATACTCAGTCTCGAATTGATGATAATCTACTCAATTACTTGTCGACTTATTTAACACTAATTCCTCATGCTATATCCGAGCAAAGCTGTTTAACGCTTAACTTATTGTTTTAAAAATAATAATAATGTTGGCCTGTTCCCTGCAAAGGCCTTTACTAATGCCAGCTAATACCAAGTGAGAGCAATTAATAATAATAACAAGGCAGATAATTCAAATAACCTGGCGGACATAATAATAAAAAATAAGTCATGGATCTGGCTAGCACAGGGCTAGATCCATGACTAATAATTTTTCAAATTCCTAAACTCTGTCTAAGTTCAACCGATAACCTGGTATTAATTTCTCATATTTTTGCATCTGTCATTAGCAAGTAGCGTGGATTTCGTAGGGCATAGGGACAATGACCGAGAAAAACCCCATATATGTTCAATATTATGCATTAAACCAGGCACCATTTTCTTTAATCACGGAAATTAGCCAAATATTTTTAAGCAATGCGCATAATCGCGCTTTGGCTTATTTACGTTATGGCATTGAGCAAAATGAAGGTTTTATCGTACTAACAGGCCTACCAGGTACGGGAAAGACGACCCTAACCCGTGTCTTGCGTAACGAATTGCAACAAGCCCGCTTTGACACTTTGTTTGTGGATGGCAGTAAAACCAACGAATCCAATCTACTCGACACTATTAACCAAAAATTACAAGTTATTACTGAGCCCAACGAATCCACGATCGACGCCTTAAGACGCACCATGTTGTTACGTCATCGTAAAAGCAAACGTTTGGTTTTATTTATTGAAGAGACCCATCGCTTATCGCATGAATGTTTAGCATTACTCAATCAATTAGTTGCCGAACGAATTGGCAATCGTTTTATGTTACAAGTAGTGCTAATTGCTCAAGAGTCTTTTCGCCAAGTGTTACATTTTTCTATGATGGAAGCGATTCGAAAAAAAGTGGTAGTGGCTTGTCATCTTGATACCTTGAGCGAATTGGAAACCAAGGAGTACGTATTGCATCGTTTGCGTTTGGCCGGTTGGAATAATCACCCAATTATTAGCAATCAAGGTTTCGAGCAAATTTTTCATTTGAGCAAAGGTATTCCTCGGCGAATTAATTTATTTTGTGATCGTTTATTCCTATTTAGCGCGTCTGAGCAATTGGATCAGCTTGATGAGAAAGACATAAAAAGTGTTACCAAAGAATTGCTTTCCGAAATAAGTTTTAGGGAACAACGTAAACAACATTTATCATCACCAGAACACATGAACCTGGGACGTCGGAAAGCAGATCAACTACAAGCACATTTGAAAAAAATCACAGAAATTAAAACTAATACTCAAAATGACAAGACAGAAGCAACCGCGACACTTGAGCCTACACAGCCAGAGGGGGCTACCTTAGAATCTATTTTATTAAAAATCACCGAGAAAAAACATGAGCAAACCAATCATGGTAATAGCGAGCCAGAGACAGATTCTGAGCATTCCAGGCGAGAAAAAGTTGCTATTAGTGAATTGATAGCAGGAAATATTAATGCGAATGCACAAGGCCAACCGTCAGTCGTTAATGGTGCGAATGCATTACAACTCGATCCGATGATGCAGACGGTCGCGTTTAATCAACAAGCAGCCGAAATTCTAGAAGATCTTCAAACGGTAGAGATACCCGTAGAAAGACTTGAAGCGGACGCACTCGATCAGTCTGTGTTGCTTCCTGAGTCGGTCGATGAAGACATTGTCCAGGAAAATTCCACGCAAGAAGATGCACCGTTGAATGAAGAAGAAAGCACCGAATCGCTGCCACAAACGCTTTCATCAGATACGTCCGAACATACTATTGAAACTCAACAAAGCTATGAAATAAAAAATACCTGGCTGCAGATTCTTCTTGAAGCCTGGAACTATTATAGCCAGCCAGCGCTACACAATGACTATGAAAAAGCCGAATATATAATCCCTCACACGATTACAGACGTATTAGCATTTTTAGCACATAAAAAAGAATTACCCGGCGATTTTTTACAACAACAGCTAAATAATATATCGGAAAATGAGTTACGCACCGCTGTTACGTTTTTTATCAGGCGCATTTTTTTCGCTAAACACAATAGCCACTATCGACGCCTAGGTTTGAACAATAATGCTAGTTGGGACGATGTAAAAAAACACTACCGCTTATTATTTAATATCTTTCAACCCGATTTAGCTCAACCACGCCAGTCCTGGAAAGAGTCACCAAGTTTGATAATCAGTGAAGCATATAATTTTATTCAAAAACAGCATAACAATGTTATTCATGATGAAGCTGAAAAACAAAAAGTGTCTGAATTTGCCAAAGATAATTTGCACCCACTTGAAACACTAGCAGATAAAGCAGATAAAGCAAAAAATACAACCATTACAATAATCGACCAAGATGTATTTAGTGATATGGCTTTTTCAGCGACGGATTATCGTGGCACAGTGGTTGAGTCTGATAAGAAAAAGAAGCATCGAAAATCATCAAATCTACTCGTTTCGCTATTTTTAGTAGCAGTTTTGATGATTGGCACAAGTGGATTCTTTATTAATCAACATCCCGAGCTACAAGCGATAATCAAAGAACAAATTAATTTTGAATTTTCGTTTGAACGTGCAGGACTAGGTGGCTCAGAACAAACACCAAATTCAACTCGGGTGAAACGTGATGATACCAACAAATCTGCTGCACCTTTATTTATTGGTAGTGGTGAAATATCGGAATTGGAAATAAATCAATTAGCCGCACGTTTTTCTGATTCTTACCAAAATGGGAAGTTAGATGAGTTTATGAGTATATTCAGCAAGAAGGCTCAGACTAACGATCGTAATGGTAAAAGCGGTATTCGTAAAGACTATGCGGCACTGTTTGGTTCGACGAAACAGCGAAGTATTACTCTCAGTAACTTAATTTGGCGTATCGAAGACTACCAAGCGATTGGAACCGGAGATTTTCATGTAAAAGTCCTCAAACCAAGCAATGCAGAATTTAACCAATTTATAGGTCAAGTGGAGATTCACTTGGAGAAAAACCAAAATAAAACCCAAATAACAGGGTTTTATCATAGTTATGACAAGAAATAGTGTTAAAAACACCGTCGTAAAATACCCGCACAAATATTTGCTTATCCACGCTTACCACATAGACAGCTATCATTTAAGCTTGTAAAATCACGACCTTAAGTATGAATTAAATCAAAGCGGGGGGCATTTACAGTGCCTCCCGTTTTTATAAGTAAAAACAGGCTCTTAGGAGGCATATTGAATCACGACGCGATATTAGCTCTAGCTGATGGAAGTTTGTTTTACGGTCAATCGATTGGCGCAAGTGGTCAAACCACCGGAGAAGTTGTGTTTAACACGGCAATGACGGGTTATCAGGAAATTCTAACCGATCCCTCATATAGTCAACAAATCGTGACCTTAACCTATCCCCACATTGGGAATACAGGGGTCAATTCCGAAGATGAAGAGTCCAACTCAATTGCGGCAAGTGGATTAATTATTCGAGATCTTCCGCTAGTGCATAGTAATTGGCGTTCTGAACAGAGTTTAAGCGAATATTTACTAAAAAATAATCTGGTGGCAATAGCTGATATCGATACCCGTCGTCTAACCCGTTTGCTTCGGGAAAAAGGGGCGCAAAACGGATGCATCATGACCGGAGACAATTTGAATGCAGAAAAAGGGATTGCATTGGCAAAAGCGTTTCCGGGCTTACAAGGAAAAGACCTGGCCAAGGAAGTGAGTACGCAAGCGAGCTATGAGTGGGATCATGGAATTTGGTCTTTGCCGCATGGCTATCAACGCAAAACTGAGCACAAATACAACGTCGTCGCCTATGACTTTGGTGTTAAACGAAATATTTTGCGTCTATTAGTCGAACAAGGAATCAAAGTAACAGTCGTTCCTGCACAAACACCTGTGAGTGAGGTTCTTGCTATGCAACCAGACGGCGTTTTTCTTTCAAACGGCCCTGGTGATCCAGAACCCTGTGATTATGCGATTTCATCAATCAAAACGTTGTTGGAAAAGAAAATTCCATTATTTGGCATTTGTCTTGGGCATCAACTTTTAGCGCTCGCCAGTGGTGCTAAAACACTTAAAATGAAAACCGGTCATCATGGCGCCAATCATCCGGTACAGGATTTAGCCACCGGTGAAGTGATGATTACCAGTCAGAACCACGGTTTTGCAGTCGAAGAGAAATCCTTGCCATCCAATGTAAAAGCCAGTCATCGCTCCTTATTTGATGGAACGCTACAAGGCATCGAATTGAATGATAGACCAGCCTTTGGTTTTCAAGGCCACCCGGAAGCAAGTCCCGGCCCTCGGGATATTGAGCCCTTATTTGCAAAGTTTGCATCACTTATTCAGCAACATAAATCCAGTTGAGGTTTGTTTAACAAATATGCCAAAACGTAATGATCTAAAAAGCATATTAATCATCGGTGCAGGCCCAATCGTGATTGGCCAAGCGTGTGAATTTGATTACTCCGGCGCTCAAGCCTGTAAAGCACTGCGTGAAGAAGGTTATCGGGTTATTTTAATCAACTCGAATCCTGCCACGATAATGACAGACCCCGAAATGGCTGATGCAACTTATATTGAGCCAATTGAATGGCAAACGGTTGCTAATATTATTGCTAAAGAAAAACCCGATGCTTTGCTTCCTACCATGGGCGGACAAACGGCGCTAAATTGTGCGTTGGATTTAGCTAAACATGGAGTACTAGAAGCACATGGTGTTGAGCTTATTGGCGCAAGTCGTGATGCCATCGATAAAGCGGAAGATCGTGAACGTTTTCGCGAAGCAATGAAAACAATTAACTTGTCTACACCTAATTCTGCGGTTGCTCATAGTATTGAAGAAGCAGAACAAGTGCAGGCTCAAATTGGTTTTCCGGCCATTATTCGACCGTCTTTCACCATGGGTGGTAGTGGCGGTGGGATCGCATATAACAAAGAAGAATTTCATGAAATCTGTACCCGCGGATTGGATTTATCACCCACCAAAGAATTATTAATAGAAGAATCGGTTTTAGGTTGGAAAGAATATGAAATGGAAGTGGTGAGAGACCACAAAGACAATTGCATTATTGTTTGCTCCATTGAGAATCTTGATCCAATGGGTGTGCACACAGGCGATTCAATCACCGTCGCACCTGCGCAGACCTTAACCGATAAAGAATTTCAAATCATGCGGGATGCCTCGCTCGCCGTCTTGAGAGAAATTGGTGTCGATACCGGTGGCTCAAACGTGCAATTCGCCATAAATCCAGACGACGGACGCATGATTGTTATCGAAATGAATCCACGAGTTTCGCGGTCGTCGGCCCTGGCCTCGAAAGCTACAGGTTTTCCGATTGCAAAAGTGGCGGCGAAACTCGCGGTTGGCTATACCTTGGATGAGCTAAGCAATGACATAACCGGTGGAGCAACACCGGCTTCTTTCGAACCGACAATTGACTATGTAGTCACAAAAATCCCACGTTTTACCTTTGAAAAATTCCCTGACGCGGTGCCTGTGCTTACAACACAAATGAAATCGGTTGGCGAAGTGATGGCGATTGGACGTAATTTTCAGGAATCATTTCACAAAGCCTTACGTGGTTTAGAAACTGGCAATGATGGTTTAGACGAGAAATTAGATCTGAATAATTTGGATGCTGAACAAATCAAAGAAACGCTGCGCCATGAAATCGCTGTACCGGGGCCAGAACGTATTTGGTATATCGGTGACGCATTTCGTGCGGGTTATTCTGTTGAAGATGTGTTTAATTATAGCAAAATTGATCCCTGGTTTTTGGTGCAAATAAAAGATTTGATCGATGATGAAGAGCGGATTCGCGGTAAGCGCATTACCGATATTGGCGATAGCGAATTGCGACGCTTAAAACGAAAAGGCTTTTCTGATCGTCGTTTGGCTAGCGTTTTGTCTTGCAATGATGCTGAAATTCGTCGTCATCGTCACCAACACAATATTGTACCCGTGTATAAACGTGTTGATTCCTGCGCGGCTGAATTCTCTACCAGTACGGCATATATGTATTCTTCTTATGATGAAGAATGTGAATCAATGCCAACCGATAAAGATAAAATAATGGTTTTAGGAGGCGGTCCTAACCGGATAGGCCAGGGCATTGAATTTGATTATTGCTGTGTCCATGCAGCATTGGCAATGCGTGAAGATGGTTATGAAACCATTATGGTAAACTGTAATCCTGAAACGGTTTCTACTGATTATGATACTTCTGATCGATTATACTTCGAACCACTAACATTGGAAGATGTGTTGGAAGTCGTACGCATCGAAAAACCAAAAGGTGTTATTGTTCATTATGGTGGGCAGACGCCATTGAAACTTGCGCGCGCATTAGAGGCAGAGGGCGTACCTATTATCGGTACCTCACCCGATGCCATTGATAAAGCCGAAGATCGTGAACGTTTTCAACAAATGATCGAAAAGCTTAAATTAAAGCAACCTCCGAATAAAACCGCACGTAGCGAAGAAGAAGCATTAACCATGGCTGAGGAAATTGGTTTTCCTTTAGTGGTACGACCTTCTTATGTTTTGGGTGGGCGCGCCATGGAGATCGTTTATGATTTAAGTGATATCGCTCGTTATATGCGTGAAGCTGTTTCAGTTTCCAATGATTCTCCTGTATTGCTCGATCGTTTTTTAGATGATGCCGTTGAAGTCGATGTTGATGCTATTAGTGATGGTGAAAATGTTTTAATTGGTGGCATTATGGAACATATCGAACAAGCTGGGGTACACTCAGGCGATTCCGCATGCTCACTTCCGCCGTATACGTTAACAGCGTCAGTGCAGGAAAAAATCAAACATCAAGTTATAGCGATGGCGAAAGAGCTTGGTGTTATCGGTTTAATGAATACTCAATTCGCGGTAAAAGGCGAAGATATTTATATTATTGAAGTAAATCCACGTGCCTCGCGAACAGTACCATTCGTATCCAAAGCCATAGGCAAACCATTGGCAAAAATTGCTGCTCGTTGCATGGTTGGACAATCACTACTTGAGCAAGGAATAACAAGTGAAATTGTTCCTCCTTATTATTCGGTTAAAGAAGCCGTTTTCCCTTTTGTCAAATTTCCACAAGTGGATCCTATTTTGGGTCCAGAAATGAAATCGACAGGCGAAGTCATGGGTGTGGGTCGAGATTTTGGTGAGGCTTTTGCGAAAGCGCAATTGGCAGCCGGTGTAAGCCTGCCATCGGCTGGTACCGCATTTCTAAGTGTACGAGACGGCGACAAACCACGTGCTATAGCGGTTGCTAAACGGCTGCAAGAATTTGGATTCAAATTAGTTGCTACTCGTGGTACGTCTGAACTTTTAACCCAAAATGGAATTCAAAACAAAAAGGTGAATAAGGTCAACGAAGGTCGTCCACACATTGTCGATATGGTGAAAAATGAGGAAATCACCTTGGTAATCAATACCGCACAAACTAAACAAGCAATCGAAGATTCAAAAGAAATTCGTAAAGCCGCCTTGCAAAATAAGGTCTGTTATACCACAACCATTGCAGGCGCGATGGCTACATGCGAAGCTTTAAAATATTTGAATGAGAAGGAAGTCAGTCGTCTACAAAGTCTACATGAGGAGTTAGCACATGAATAAGGTGCCCTTAACCAAACGCGGAGCTGAACAACTACGCGAAGAATTGCATGAGTTAAAATCAGTCAAACGTCCGGTTGTGATTCAAGCCATTGCTGACGCTCGTGCGCATGGTGATCTAAAAGAAAATGCCGAATACCATGCCGCCAAAGAACAACAGGGATTTATTGAAGGGCGTATTCAGGAAATTGAAGGCAAGCTTAGTAATGCTCAAATAATCGATGTCACAGAATTAAATGCTGGAGGCAAAATTGTGTTTGGCACCACGGTGGATTTAATTGATGAAGAAAGTGGCGATGAAGTGACATACCAAATCGTGGGTGAAGATGAAGCAGATATTAAAAAAAGTTTAATTTCAGTTGGTGCTCCATTGGCGCGAGCAATGATTGGAAAACAAGAAGGTGACATTGTTGAAGTCCAATTGCCGAATGGTGTCAAAGAATTTGAAATCGTCGGCGTGCGTTACATTTAAAAACGCTGGCCACATTTAATGGCCAGCATACATTTTCGTAATTTCATTTTCATATTTTTCCATTAACTTGTTACGTCTCATTTTTAATGAGGCGGTTAACAAGCCATTTTCATCTGTCCAGGCGTCAAGTGTGAGTGTTACTACACGAACTTGTGCATACCCTGGGAATTCTTTTACACTTTGCGCGATTCGTTCTAACACAGCAGAAATAACATGTTTATCTGACAAAGAGGACTTATCGTAGGGATTAATGTTTTGGGTGCCGGCAAATTTGCGCCATTCATCAGGATTTAATACAACAATGGCGGATAAAAACGGTTTGCCTTCACCGATGATCATGGCTTGTTCAACTAAAGAGTCTAGTGTGATAGCCATCTCCATATCCACTGGTGGAACTTTTTCACCATTAGACATGACCATAATTTCTTTTTTCCGGCCAGTGATAAAAATAAAACCGTTTTCGTCAATACGTGCTAAGTCTCCAGTTTTGAGCCAGCCATCTTCAGTAAACATTTCTTTAGTGGCGGATTCGTTTTTCCAGTAACCGCTCATGACGCAAGGTCCGCGGCTTTGTAATTCATCGTCAATAGAGACTCTGACTTCGACGCCCCACAATGCTAGACCAATACTTGCAGGAAAGTTCTTTTTGATTTTATTGACGCTGATGACTGGGCTCGATTCAGTGAGGCCATATCCTTGGAGAATATTAACACCAAGTCCGATAAAAGTTTTTGCGATTGGTGTGGATAAGGGGGCACCTCCACTTATGGCAAAGCGTAAACGGCCACCTAATTTCGCTAACACTTTTTTCGCTACCAAGGCTTTTAAAATAGGCCAAAACAAGCGTTTGAAAGCAGAGCTTTCTCGGTCCTGACTATTTTCAAAAACAGCCCAACCGCTGGCCACTGCAGAATTAAACAAGAATCGGCCGATCGCTTTTTCTTGTAATTGGGTTTGAATTTTTGCATAAACACGTTCAAAAATACGTGGTACCGAAATTAAGACGGTAGGTTTGATCTGAACTAAATCTTCGGCTAATAAGGGTATTGATCGTGCGAAGGCGACAGTTGCACCAGCCATCATGGGAATATAAAGGCCAACTGTACGTTCCAAGGTGTGTGACAGGGGCAAAAAGGATAAAAACAAGTCTTCTCGGAATACCGTAACGCTTTTAATACCATAATTTGCATTCAATACAATATTTCGGTGTGAGAGCATGACGCCCTTGGGTTTGCCTGTGGTTCCTGAGGTATAAACGATTGTTGCTAAAGAGTCGGGATCATTTTGTTTAAAATTCGTTGCAGGCTCATCAGTATCAACATTAAAGCCGGCCAGCCAATCTGATACTAGAGTCACAGGGTAGGATTTTGTGTTATTACCTATAATTCGATCGATACTAATCAATTTTGGTGTGGCTTCGAATTCTTTTTGTGCGTCATTGAGTGGTTTCCACTGTTCGATTGACTCGATTAGCATTAACTTTATGTTGGCCTCATTGACAATATGCGCAATATTGTCGGGCCGGTCATTGGGATAAAGCGGTACAAGTACTAAACCAAGACGTAGAGCGGCATGTTCATAGATAATCCATTCAGGGCAGTTTCGCATCATCACCCCAACACGATCACCGCTGTTGAAGTTTTCCTGTTCCATGGCTTTTTTCCATAGTTTGATGCGCTTATTAACTTCAGACCAACTCAAATCCATCCATTTATGATGAAATCGATCAAAATAGCGGTAAGCAATTGCGTCGGGGGTGCGTTTGACCCGTTCTAGCAATAAAGCATGTAAACAAGAAGCCCTATCGGGTGAAATTATATCTTCAGTCCATTGTTGCGACATAGTATTCGAAGCCTAGATCGGTGAGTTCAATTTGACAAAGTATCGTCCTTTGCAAACAATAACTTAAACTTTAAAATTTGTCACGTTAAGCAATTCATAATCTAGCGCAACTAAGATAAAGTATTGATTTTTAAAGCCGATAAAAAGTTGCCTGGGCTTGAGGCCGGGCTTGCTATAATCTTAGTCCAAGCTGGACGGGGTTTTAAAAAAACAAGTAATGACACTGATTGTGGATAGAAGCGCTCACCAATGTCCCATGTAAAAATAGTATATGATGCTGAAAAAGGAATATTGGTTCCCGAGGGAGAAAAGGGCCATCATCAAATTCAACCACGCCAAGGTTTTCGTCAGATTTGTTATGTCGACGATAGCCGTACGGCTGCCTTCGTCACAAAGAAATTATTGGTACAAAAAGGCTATGATGTGCGTCACTATGATGACGCAAATATGGCGTTGGAAGCAATCCTCGACCAAGATTTTGACTTAATCATAACTGATTTAATGATCACTGATAAAGATGGTGTTAATGGGGATGATCTTATTCGCATTATTCGCAACAGTGGTCATCCTATAAAATCTAAAATTCCAGTGATTGTTATTACGGGTGATCAAAATGTTGATACCCATCAAGCATTAACAGAAGCAGGCGCAAACTGTGTCTTAACCAAGCCAGTGGATGCGGAAGCACTCTATACCTCCATACGTGAACTCGAAGGACATACTGATGCGGTCGAGGATGTAATAGAAGAAGCGTACATTGAAGACACCACTGATACAGAATTACCTGAGTCTTCAATAAGTCACGATTTTTCTACTGAAATTGAAGTTTCTAGTGAACCAATTGAACATGTAGTAGATTCGTCTGAGTTAAGTATATCTGATGAAAATGAATTCGAGATTCAGGATAAATTCAATAATCAATCAAAAACAACCGTGGAAGAAACATCCTTTGATGCAGAAGATGAATTACCTGATTGGTTGACAGAGACCATCTCAGAAGTTGATACAGCGAATGAACTGCCAGTCGATCCTCATGTTTTCGAAACAAGCGATGAAACCGATAAAGAAATCGAATCCATATTATCAGCAGAGGATAATTTTTCCGAAATCGATGTGAGTAGTTTCACGGATGAACATTTGATCCCAATTTTGACTGAAGAGGTTAGTCGACGGCCTATGCCGGATTCCAGTGAATTCGTCAATAAAAAAGAGTCAATTGTAGATTGGAATGATGAGGACGTAATCCCACCACTCGATCTTATTCCGCCAGTCGAACCTGAAGATGTCGAGCATCACTTAAATGAAAAGTTTTATTCTCACCAATCATCTATTTTGCCAACCATCATTGAAGATGACAGTCTCGACACTATGGATTTTACACCGGCGGTGGAATATGAGAAGCCAGAAGAAAATAATGTATCTAATGCAAAAGAAGAAGTAACTGCAGCCAAACCCGAACCACGAAAAGCTACAGTCGAACCTACACCTGTGATTCCTGTAACACCACATAGAACCGTTGAAGCTCAAAATGCTGGTGCGATTAAAAATACAGCGATGGAGGAAGAAAATCCACTATTAGCCTTGTTGGAAAATCTAGATGAAAAACCAAGCAAGAATAAAATTCGAGCTAAAACATCCTTTGATGTTTCATCTTTTTTGCAAGCAAAAACAGCGGTTGTTGGTTTAGTAATTGCGGTTGTAGCAGTGTTGGTTTTATGGATTGTAACAGATTCGGGAACACCGGTACGTTTAGCTCTAGTCGAACGAGGAGATATTCACCGCAGCTTATCGTTAACCGGTGTGTTAGCGAGTAATAAAAAAATTGATGTAACTAGTTTTTTCCCAGGCCAACTTTCTGAATTAACCGTTAAAGAGGGTGAAAAAGTAAAAAAAGACCAGGTGCTGGCGAAACTCGATGGACGTGAAGTTTCAAGTAGTGTTAAACGCGCACAAGCGGCGTTAATGAGTGTCAAAGAAGATGTGGCGCTAACCAGTAAAACCATGGAACGTCTTCAAAAAGCCTTAAATATTGGTGCTGTATCGCGTCAACGTGTTGAAGACGCTGAAGCGGCATGGAAGTCTGCAAGTGCTCGTCAAAGCGTCGCTGAAGAAGAATTAAAAGCCGCTAAATTAATGAAAGAGCGTTTAAAGATTGTTGCACCTTTCGATGGTTTAGTTACCACAACCCAGGCACAAGCCGGTCAATGGATTGCGCCACCTGATCCGATTTTGACATTGGTTAACTTGAGCCAACGAGAAATCGAATTAAAAGTTGATGCTGTAGATAGTTCTATTTTAAATATAGGCCAGCCCGTCACTATACACACAGCCGCTTTTGGCGGTAAAACCTGGGAAGAAACTATTACCCGCATTGCTTCTTCGACACGGCAAGAGAATCAAAATAATCAAATTAATGTATATGTGAGTCTGAGTAAAGACGCACCGGACCTCCGCTTAGGTCAACAGGTTGATGCGACAATACGACTAGCTTCCAGCGAAAATACCTTGATTTTGCCTTATCAAGCAGTCAAGGAATTTAATGGACAAAAAATGGTTGCTGTGGCTATTAACAACAGAGTTCACTACGTTGGCGTAAGCACAGGTATTGAAGATTACAGTCATATTGAAGTTGTCAAAGGTTTACAAGAAAAACAAGAAGTCCTGTTATTGCCTGAGAATGTTTTGTTGGAAGAAGGCGACAAAGTAGATATTAACCCTTAGGGCAGTGAATGAGCT
>JAOUJM010000431.1 GCA_029883265.1 Gammaproteobacteria bacterium | reverse complement strand
GCGAACTAGATTACCGATAGCATCAGTAAGTATAACTTCTACTTCACCCGCTGCAATAGCGTTTAACAAACCTGAACTCGCATCAATAGATGCTACATTAGTATTGCTAACTGACCAGGATAAATTGCCATTACCCGACCCCGTAAATTGCTGGCTTTGTCCTATGGTCATCGTACTGATGGCTGTATTTATGACCGTCACCGCTTCATTGATGGTGATTAAATCCGACGCTACACTTACGCCAAACTCATCACTAATAATGACGCGAATTTCGCCTGCATGTAAGGCCAATAATTCACCCGTGTTTGCATTGATATAGGCTTTACTAGTATCACTTACTCGCCATAATAATCGGCCATTGCCTTGAGCAAAAATAAAGACACGCTCACCGGCTTGCATGCTGTTAATAATTGTATTGATAACAATAGGCTGATAAACCGTTCGGCTTTCACTGCTCGCACTTGTACCTACAGCATCAGTCACCGTCAACACGATATCGCCTGTGTTACTTGGCGTAAAATCGACACTCGTTGAATCTTGGTTAGTGAATTCGCCCTGAGCGGGTGTTACTGACCAACTCAATTCACCATCACCGCTCGCGCTCAAATGAATGACTTCACCTACCACAAAAATTTGAGTTAGGGGTAATTGCATGTTGACCGGTATGGGTTGAACATCAATCAATGGTGAGGATACTTGGTTACCATTCGCATCACTGATATGAATTTGTGTTTGGCCTGCGGTGAGAGCCGTCAACAGCGCATGTTGTCCAAGTTCATCAATCTCTACACGTGCAACACTATCGTTGGTCAACGACCAAATCATAGGTGGTTTGCCTACGGCCTGCAATTGAACAAGCTGTGACTTTTCAACATGTGCGGGTAATCCGGACAAACGGTTTGCATGCACCACGACATCAAATACCGCAGTTTGCGCCTGACGCGCATCCGTCAACAAAATGCGTACACTTCCCGCTGCAATGGCTTTGAATGAAACTTCATTATTTTGCGAACCACTTTTTTGCAAAATCATTTCATCGCTGGATAGCCATAATAGATCACCTTCACCCTGACCATTCAACACTATTTCGTCGCCTATAAACAATTCATTGGAAGCCGTGGTTTGAATGAGCACTGGTATCGCTGTAACTTCAATTTCATGTTGTGTTTGATTGGCTAATTCATCCTGCAAAATAATACTCAGCATGCCTACATCCAAAGCAGTGAATACTGATTGTGGATCAATACTAGCTAAGTCATTATCACTCAGCGACCACGCCAACTCGCCAAAGCCACGGCCGTTTAATGTTAGCTGTTCACCAACCGCAATGCTTGTTGGCAACTGATCAATCGCAATTTGTCGGATTATAAAATCGGCTGAATGTGAACGTGTAGAGCCTGAATCACTTAGCAAAACGCTGACCTTGCTCTCTACAGAATCTAACTGCGTTGCAAGCACTGTTAGCAGGCCATCTTGATTAATCGAAATTAAATCCGTGTCCTCGCTCGACCACACATAAGGTGGAATTCCACCGCGCGCCTCGACTTGCAATTTGTTGCCGTTGCCAACCCACAGAATACCATTGGCATTAATTATCTCTAAGGGTGGTACAATGACTTGGGTATTAAGCGTAATGCTAACGTTCGGTTGCGATGAATCACTAAGCGTTATCACGGTTGAACCTGCACCTTGGGTAGACACTTCCCCGATCGCACTGACTGTTGCAATCGCTTCATTATTGCTGCTCCAAACATAGGGCGGCGTACCGCCGAAAGCGGCTACGGTCTCCGTTTGCGGATAGCTCAGATCTAATTGACTGTGTGAAATTGTTAGTGGTTTGTTTATCACTGAAATCTCAAGTGACACACTTTTCCCACGAGCATCGGTGATAATAATACGAGTCTCACCCAAGGCAATGCCCCGCACTTGATTCTGACTCATAGAAACAATAGCTTCATCGCTTATGCTTATGGAATACGGTTTTACACCACCCAAAATATTCAGTGCTTGTGCTTCCTGCAAACCAAGCTCATAAGTAGTAGGTGACACTGATAAAAGCTGCTCAACTACCGAAAATGGACCCACTTTCGCTTGATTGCCCAAGGCATCACTTACACTTAAAACATATTCGCCATTTACTTCACCCGATAAAACATCGATTTCTGTTTCTATATCACCTGAACGCAAACTTACAATTTCAGAGCCCGATTCGAGTGTCCAGGTCAACGGTGAAACGCCTCCGTTGCTACTAAAATGCAATTCATCAAGAAAATTCAACTCCGGTGCAACACTAGGCACAATCGATAAATTTTCAATCACTAATGTTAGCGACTGGGCTAACGATTGTTTGTTTTGATTAACATAAAATATTTCCACTTCCCCTGGCTTGAGGGCTTTTAACCAACCGCTACTTTCATCAACCTGAGCAATATCACTAGTCACATGCCACATACCTTGATCGGCTTCCTCACTCAATTGCAGTTGAATTTCCTGTCCCACGATTATTGATGATTGTGCTGCAGTAATCGCCATTGAACCGAGATCGGTCATTTTATGCAATG
>JAOUJM010000430.1 GCA_029883265.1 Gammaproteobacteria bacterium | reverse complement strand
TCTTTGAAACTTGCTAAGTTATGATTAAGTGTAACTCAATTCAGCATAGCAATCGAGTCTGACCCACTGCTGTCCCAATTATTTTATCGCTCACAATAGCCTCATCTGTAATGAGTTAAAAACTCGGTCGGGCGGTGGTTTAAATAAAGCGATGAGATCACGTCTTGTAAATAAATTTAGGTGGATTAACCGGCTCATCTGTTGAAGGCTTTGGTTAATACCAGCCTGAAACTTAAGATAGGCCAAGATCAAATAAACACACAGAGCTATCCAAACTTGCGTCATCACAGCATTATCCGTGTTACCTATAAACGCCTTGATCCTTAGATTTTGCTTAATCCATTTAAAGAACAATTCAATCTGCCAGCGCTGCTTGTAAATAGAAGCAATCGTTTTCGCTGACCAGTCAAAATGGTTGGTAATGAAGACATAATGCTTACCCGTTTCAACATCTCGGAATCCCACTCTCCTGACCGGCCTCAAATTATTTTTGCTAGAACGGTCAGATGTGTACTCGATAATTTGATCACTGGTAACTCCATGTGACTTATTTACGATACGTCGCTCTAGTACACGGTACTTCGCATTACCCCGGATTCGCGTCACCCAGAGTATTCCTTTGCTAGTTAGCAAGTTATGCCAGCAATAATCCGAGTAGCCTTTATCAAAAACCAGCACGCTGCCTTTCTTGAAGTTCATAAGCTTGGCCTGTGTCTGATCGCCAACTTTACCCACAGTGACCGCTGCAAAAGCAGGAATTAAACCATTATGGTCAAGTCCAATATGTAATTTGTAGGCCGCTTTCATCCGATTGTATTCAGCATGAGGAAAAACTTTCATTGATACATCCAGCAAGGAAGCATCTAGCGAAAACAGTTTGTTCTTAAATCGGAATGAATGTTTTGGTGTGCGTCTTTGGCAACGTGTATACAGTTTTGTAAAGAGCTCTTCAAAAAAGTTTGAAGACAAGGCCTGATTTGCTCGGCTTAATGTTGTTCGCTTAATTGAACCGCTTCCCAAGTGATATTTCAAATGCCTTTGACTTACCAAGGTAGATTCAATATCACGGAGACTTGAACGACCGGTCAGTTGAGCTGTTGCCATCGCAATAAACTGTGTCCAGCGATTCATTGCATCGCTACGACGCTGTCCATCATGTTTATTTGCAAGCACTGAAAATTCATGTCTAGGAATCAATTTCAGTATTTGTGAGAATACAGTGTTATGATGAGTCAAGGCTTAAATCCTCTTGTTTTTACAACGTTTGTTCGCACTTACATTGTAACAATTTGTTGGGATTTAAGCCTGCTTTTTAACTACTAAGTGGGACAGCAGTGGGTCAAATTCGATTGATATTGTTTTCTTTTGCTTTTTTAGATCGTTTATCACCGCCACGTGGTTTTGGTTGGGCCTGTCTCTGTGTCAACCCTTCGATTTGTTGAAGAAATCGCTCATTTCCTAACACCCAGGCTTTATTGGTTGCAGCCCTGATTTCATCCATCGTTTGTTCAGGAATTTGTTGCTCAAATAATGCACGATACGCCGATTGGCGGCTAGATGCACCTCTCCCAAGCGCCGTGTAGACAGTGTGTGCCTTGATCAGGCCATTACTCACGCCTAACGCATTGTAGTGGTAGCTAGACCAAGGATAGTCTGCCGGATGCTTAACCCTATCAGCACGCACGGGATTCAATTCAATATACCGGCTACAGCTTAATAAATATTGTTTGCTATCCAACACCGTCGCTTTATAACGCCCTTCCCACAAGGTGCCCGTTCTGTTGTGCTGGTGATTAAAATACTGCACATAATACCGTCCTAGCATTTGCATCACTTTACCAATACCGCCTTTCAGATGCGGCGTCATCAATAAATGTACATGATTGGTCATGAGTACATAGGCATGCAAGTCACACTGATGTTTCTTGCAAGCCTCGCCCAGTTTCTTCAAATAGAATTCGTAATCTTCTTCACCCACAAAAATAATACTGCGATTATTGCCGCGTTGAATCACATGTTGGGTATATCCAGGAACATCAAATCTCGGAAGTCGCGCCATATTTATCTTTTTAATTTATTTAACTAAACGAAAGTATAGCTTAATTTAGTGGCGCAATCGAGTCTGACCCCTTTGTTTTTAACAGCCGTGCAATACAGAATACAGATTAAACTGTATTACACGGCATTTTTCATAAACTTTATTTAAGGCAAACTGCCTACTGGCCCTTCAATAGGCTTCTCTACAGGAACGTCGACATCGGGTAAAGTCATCCATTTGATTTTCTTAGTTGGAACACATAAAGTATCAGGCGAACCGACATGGATTTTAGAATCGGCCTGAAACTGATTTCCAATCGCAAATGTTTTTTCAAATTCCACCCGCGTCATTGAGTAGCATGTAAGGTGTGATTCTGGATGCTCTATTTTAAATGGCACATCGTTATGAATTTTTTCGACAGGATTACAGAAAGCAACGGGCTCAATGATTTTATGAACTGCTTTGGGAATGAATTGATCAGATAAACCAACTTTTATTCCGCCTTTAAATAGCGGTTTTGTGGTAAAAATTGATTCTGTT
>JAOUJM010000429.1 GCA_029883265.1 Gammaproteobacteria bacterium | reverse complement strand
GCAGTACCGCTGAAATTAAAGCCCTGATAAAGCACGACATGGAAACCGGTTTACGTAAAGACAAAAAAACCGGGGACAAAATCCCAGCTCACTACATCAAAGAAGTGAATTGCGAACACAACGGCAAGTCTGTTTTTGTCGCGAATTGGGGTGTAGCAGTTTCGAAAAATCCTTATTTGGCATTCCGTCTACGTGGTGCATCTGCGGGTGACACGATTAAAATTAGTTGGAATGACAACAAAGGTGATAGCGATTCGGCTGAAGCAACGATTAGTTAATCGTCTGCAAAGTATCGAGCTTAGAGGAGAGGAGAAGCACCATGCGCAAGTTGCTGACCATCGCCATGACTTTCGGTTTAGCAGTATCAACTGTTTATTCCACGACTGTACTGGCAGATGCTGAAGCCGATAGAAAGGCTTTTAAAGATTATTTTGTAAAGAAATTTCCAGAAACTGATCCAAATGATTTTATCAATGGCGTTTATTCCATCGATAAAGCATCACGCGCTCAGTGGGAAGAAATTGAAGAATTTCCCCCGTATGAGATTGCAATTGATTCTGGTGAATCCGAGTGGAACAAAAGCTTTGCTAATGGCAAAGGTTACAAAGACTGCTTTGGAAAAGCCGGTGTCGCCGATCAGTATCCGCAGTGGGATGATGGCAAAGGTAAAGTGGTTACACTAGCCTTGGCGATTAACGACTGCCGCGAAGCCAATGGCGAAAAACCATTGAAATACAAAAAAGGCAAAATGGCTGATTTGTTAGCATATATGGGTTATCAAACACGTGGCAAAAAAGTCAACGTTAAGATTCCTAATGCAAAAGCACAAGAAGCTTATGATAAAGGTAAACAGTTCTATTATGCACGTCGCGGACAATTAAATATGGCCTGTGCACATTGCCATGTAGATAATTCCGGCATGCGTATTCGTGCTGATTTGTTAAGCCCTGCATTAGGTCACACAACGCACTTCCCGGTTTACCGCTCAAAATGGGGCGGCATGGGAACCTTACACCGTCGTTTTGCTGGCTGTAACAAACAGGTTCGTGCTAAACCATTCAAAGCTCAAAGTGAAGAATATCGTAATCTCGAATACTTCTTGACTTTCATGAGCAATGGCTTGGATGTCAACGCACCTGGTGCACGTAAGTAAGAAACCTAGTCCTGATTCTATGAATCAGGACTTTCTTTTTTCCCCTGTACAATGAAAACAAACCTACCAGGCTCGTCATGTGTTCAATCCGTATAGAACAAACCTCATGCTATAAGCCTGGTATAAGCTGTACCAGCTAATTTCCTTGAACCTGAATAACCCAAACTTTTGAATGAGGATTGATAAATGAACCTGACCCGACGTGAATTTCTTCAAATGATCGCTGCTGCGGGGGCAGCGGGAATGGCATTGCCGGGATGCTCAATGCTGTCACCAAAGCAGGCTGCTAGAATTCCTTCCGATATTTATGAAATCCCAAAATTTGGCAATGTTAGTTTGCTGCATTTCACTGATTGTCACGCTCAACTCAATCCCGTCTGGTTCCGCGAACCGAACATTAATATTGGTATAGGCTCCATGCAAGGTCGTCCACCGCACTTAGTCGGTGAACATTTATTAAAACATTTTGGCGTTAAACCAGATACCGCATTAGCCCACGCCCATACCTATCTAGATTTTAGCGAAGCTGCCAAACGTTACGGTAAAGTGGGTGGATTTGCACACTTAGCAACGCTGGTGAAAAAAATGCGCGCGCAACGGCCTGGGGCATTATTGCTCGATGGTGGTGACACCTGGCAAGGCTCAGCCACAGCCTTGTGGACGAATGGACAAGATATGGTCGATGCTTGCATGATGCTAGGCGTCGATGTAATGACGGCGCACTGGGAGTTCACTTATGGCACCGAGCGTGTTCTTGAATTAATCGGACGCATGAAAGGCAAAACGGATTTTGTTGCGCAAAATATTATTGATAATGAATGGGAAGAAAAAGTTTTCCCCACGCACAGTATGAAAGAAATTAACGGCGTACCCGTCGCCATCATTGGCCAAGCATTTCCCTATACGCCAATAGCAAATCCGCGTCATATGGTTGCCGACTGGAGTTTTGGTATTCGTGATGAAGCCATGCAAAAAACCATTAACGAAGTGCGTGCCAAAGGTGCACAGGTTGTAGTTTTACTTTCGCACAATGGTATGGATGTGGACTTGAAATTAGCCTCACGAGTAAGTGGCTTGGATGCCATACTCGGCGGTCACACTCATGATGCTGTTCCAGGCACGATGGAAGTGAAAAATGCCGGTGGCACTACGATTGTCATTAACTCAGGCTCCAATGGAAAATTCTTGTCTGTGTTAGATTTCGACGTTCGTAACGGAAAAATTCAAGGCCATCAATTCAAAATTCTTCCTGTATTTTCTAATGCACTCGCAGCCGACCCGGAAATGAGCACTTATATTCAAAATGTTCGTGCACCATTTAAAGATAAACTAGAAGAAAAACTTGCTGTCACTGATGACTTACTCTACCGTCGCGGAAACTTTAATGGCACGTTTGACCAAGTTATTCTTGATGCGATGATAGAAG
>JAOUJM010000165.1 GCA_029883265.1 Gammaproteobacteria bacterium | reverse complement strand
TTGGTTTGTGGTGCTCGCCGGTGGTGCGCTTATCCTCGTATTATTTGCAAAGCTGGGCGTGTATGTCTTGGACATTGATCCATTGCAACAAATTAAAACTGAGCTAAAAAAAATTGACGATGGACAAAAACATTCGGATCTATAGGTGAAAATTTTTGTTTGAAAATTGAGTCTATGCACAATTGCAAAATGTCATGAATTGCTAGAATATCTTGGCAAACATAAAAAATTTGATAAATATGATCGTCAGTCGTTCTCTGTTTCTATTAAACGTTCATCAACTGCCTTTTAGCTTGTCGTCGATCGCATAGGTAATTCCAGAGTTGCAAACTTTTTTATCATTTTTTTGTATTTCAAGTTAAGCGAGGGTCAGATACCAGTTTCTTCTAATATTAGCGAAAACTGTGCTCTGACCCCACTTATTGCGTTTAGAAATAGGTCAAACAGTTTTCCCGCTCGCCAATGAAAACGAAGCTAACTATTTCTGCTCCTGCTGAAGCGAACACTCGGTTTGTACTACATCAACCGCTTCGAAGTAGCTGCCTTTCCGTGTTTTTCCATACAAGATTGCTTTTAGGTCACCGCATGCAATCCCGGATTGCACAATATTGAAAATATAAGCTATGTCGCCGATGCCATCTTGATTATAATCTTTTAAATAAAACGTTTTGGGGCTGGCCCTTTTTGCGCCAAATGTAACCGAGTCCGTATCAACTTCCTCTATGGGCTTGAATTCAGGTGAGCTGAGTAAAACCACGGTGGCTTCAGCGCCTTCATCGAATACGTCAACAAAATTGGTCACGCTTTCGGGTAGAATATCCATGGATAACATGTCAAATGTAAATCCAAAACTGATGTTCCAAAGCGTTGCATGAGTGGCTCCTGACGCGGTTGTACTCGAACCCACAACTTGTCCGCGCTCATTGATGGCGGTCGCCCAGCTATTGTTTCCATCAAGTGTTCCTAAGGCATACATTCCAAAGTCTTTATGCCAGATAAATGCTTCTGTGTTTCCACTTGCTGTTTCGCTATGACCAACCACCATATCTCTTTGGTTTATGTCTGTTGCAGTACTGTTGAGTCCGCCCAAGGTTCCTAAGTCTTGTATAACAGTGCGATTGAACCAGATCACTGCATGATGTTCTGTTAATGAAGGCATTTGTGATCGACCAACAATTACGTCCTGAGCATTAATTCCAAAAGCAGTATCATCAGGTGCTGTTGGCGATAATTTTACTAAATAAAACAAGTAGTCATCGCGCCAAATAAAACCTAAGTCCTCAAAAGTCGAATGTCCGACTGCGTGACCGAACACATTCATATCATATGCATAGTCTGCGAAGCCATCACCAATGCGAGTAAAGGGGGGGTAAGGGGGATAGACTGGTGTTGCGTTTAAATCCCAAATGACAGAATAATCCATATTAACAATACCAAGTACAAGACCTTCTTTGGTTACAGCGGTTGCTTGGCTGAATGATCCAGATTCATGTTCCGGAGGAAAAGCACCTAGATCTCGAATACTGGTGCCATCCATCGAAACCGCATGTGTAACACCACTACTTGTAGTAGCGTAACCGACGATTAAACCATTGTTGGCGACAGCTGTGGCAGCGCTTGAACTACCACCGGGTAGCGTGCCTAGGTCGTGCATACCCAATCCACCAATGCGAAAGGCGTGGTAAACACCCGGCTCTACTTCACTGCGTCCAACAATATAGCCTCCATCATTGATATCACTTGCAAAGCTGTTGTTACCACCGGGTAGAACACCCAAGTCAACAATGCTGACACTGCGTACAAAAACGCCTGCGTGAGTGTTAAAGCTAGTTATAACAAAAAAAACAAAAAGTAATAAAAGATTGATAACTTTCTTCATGACAGCATCCTCCGAAAAAAGGAACATGTTAATATCGTGATTTAAAAGCGAGTAATGTGATTCGAATAGTATTTTTTAAAACTTATTTAGATTTTGATTCCTACATTTTCAGTATAGTTCGTCGCGAACAAAATGAGAATAACTCATAGTAACTATTCCAGTTAGGAGCTAAGAAGAAACTGGGACAGGTTTATTTGAAACGCAGGAAATTACTATGGGCAATGTTTTTGTTTGAGTGATTCCAGCGGTTATCACGGTTTCTGGATTGTGGTGATGTTGCTTTTGGGGATGGATGAATATATTTTTTTCATCGGTAGGCTTTAGTGTGGACAATTAGTTGTACTAATCGCATTTTGTAACAATAGATCAAGTCTGTAGCATAAGTTTGTAGTCACTGATATAAATACTAAGCTATTATCAATTTCTTGCTTATTGCCTGCTAGGACAAATCATCGAGTCTGATCCTTGGGCGTAAAAATTTACAAGCAAAAATATCGAAACCGATGTAAAGGATGGCCATGAAAATTGCAATATTGGGTGGCGGTGTTGCCGGAATTAGTAGTGCTATCGCACTAACACAGAAAGGATTCGAGGTTGAGGTGTATGAACGTCATGCTACGTTGTCAACGATTGGCGCAGGTATTGTTGTTTGGCCAAATGCGGCTTTTATACTTGAACAACTCGGTGTGTTGCGCGAAATCGAGACGATGTCTGGCCAACCAAAACGAATGCTTCGTTTGACAAATAAAAATGAATATTTAGGCGCTATCGATATTGATCAAATCAATCAACAAATGGGTTATGCAAGTTTTTCAATTTTACGCAACGATTTGCAAACGATCTTGCAGTCAAAATTAAATCAGTTGGGTATCCTTGTGCATTATGATCATGAAGTCAGCACTATCAAAACCAATGAAGCAAAGCAGGCTCAAGTGGAGTTTATCAATGGTTGTAAAATTTCGCCTGATATAGTGATCGGTGCCGATGGTCGTATGAACTCACATGCGCGTCAATACGTTCACCAAAACAATGCTGCTGTGTATCAAGGGTTCATTAATTGGATTGGTGTTTACAAAACAGAGAAGAAATATTTTCATTCAATCGAGATCAGGGACTATTGGGGTGTGGGCGAACGTTTTGGAATTGTGCCCATCGACTCGAATAGAGCGTATTGGGCGGGCGCGGTTGCCTGTGATCATATCGGAGAAAGAAATTCAGGTGAATATAAAGAAGAATTAAGTGAGTTATTTTCGACCTGGCCTGACCCGGTACAGGAGATGATAAATCGCACGCCAATGCAACATATTAATAAAATATACGTTCATGATCATAGTCCCATTCGGACATGGCACAAAGACAATCTCATTATTATAGGTGATGCTGCGCATGCGCCATTACCAACTTCAGGGCAGGGGGCTTGCCAAGCATTGGAAGATGCCTGGTATCTTGCGAATTGTCTTGAATCAAATCCTTCAAATCTGCATCAAGCTTTTTCGGATTTCACTAATGGACGATTCGAAAAAACAAAAAATATTATTAATGCGGCTCGCGGATTTGCCGCTTCGCTGTTTAATCGAGATGAGAGTTTTTGTGAAAAAAGAGATGAAAATAGTCGACGCAACGATTATGCAGCATTGGCCTCAGCTATGGCTAATGCTTGGAGCCAGGGATTGCCGCTGCCAATTAAACACAATGCACAGATTGGTTTGTAAGATTAAATTTTAATAAGAAATTTAATCTCGATTATTTGCTGATACCAGCGTGTTTTCCATTAACGCTGCGACCGTCATTGGGCCTACACCGCCGGGAACCGGTGTGATCCAACTTGCACGTTCGCTTGCGGCTTCAAATTCAACATCACCCACTAGTTTTCCACTATCCAATCGATTAATACCGATGTCGATGACGATTGCGCCAGGTTTGATCCAATTGCCTTTAACCAAACCTGGTTTGCCCACACCGACAACAACAATATCTGCTCTGGCAACTTCGGCAGAGGTATCTTGGGTGAAACGATGGCATACGGTGGTCGTGCAACCTTTAATCAGTAACTCCAAAGCCATAGGGCGACCAACATGATTCGAAGCACCAACAATAACGGCGTGTTGTCCGCGTATGGGTTCGCCAGTATGTTCGAGTAATTTAATCACGCCATATGGGGTGCAGGAGCGCAAGGTCGGCTGGCGCACAGCCAAGCGGCCGATATTATAAGGATGGAAGCCATCCACATCTTTATCGGGGGCGATAGCCTCGATGACTTTTTCTTCATCGATATGGCTGGGCAATGGTGATTGCACCAGAATTCCATCGACGGTGGGATCGTCATTGAGCTGTTGGATTAAGTCCAATAACTCCGTTTCACTTATGGAATTATCGTAATTATGTGCATGAGACAGAATACCGGTTTCTTCGCAGGCTTTGCGTTTGTTACGCACATATACCTCCGAAGCGGGATCATTGCCAATGAGAATAACGGCCAAACCTGGGGCTCTGCGGCCTTCAGATAAACGCTGATTAACCTGCTGTTTTATATTGTTTTTTATCTCTTGGGCGATGGCTTTGCCATCGATCAGCTTGGCCATGGCTGATACTTCTCCTGCTAAGATGATAGGGTGCTAATATTCGCATGAAATGCTTATTTCAACAAGATTTATCAAAGACTTGAATCAAGCTATTGACCTTCGCCTGGGGAGTGCGTATTATCCCTGCTTCGCGAATTTGACAGCTTTTTCGACGAATTCGGGGTATAGCGCAGTCTGGTAGCGCGCTTGCTTTGGGAGCAAGATGTCGGGGGTTCAAATCCCTCTACCCCGACCAACTTTTTCTTTTCCCGGTGACATATCCGTGCGCCCGTAGCTCATTTGGATAGAGCATCGGCCTTCTAAGCCGAGGGTAGCAGGTTCGAATCCTGCCGGGCGCGCCAATTTCTGCACGTAGTAAACTTACCCATCACTTTTTTGTTTTTGATTAATAAACACTCGTTCCACTTCTCATTCGTCAACTCTTTTCCTTGTTCTACGTTTTTGCGGTTTGTGTTTTATCGATTTTGCTGTATTCAATCATGTTTGATAAATAAAGTATGAGCCATTTTGTTTAAGCATGCTGAGGCTTATGTGTATGGCTAAATTCGATGGTCTCATGATGATTTATTCAGCGCAGCTCTTTGTGATTATTCGTACGCGTCTGAATCATTCAATTACTATAAGTGACAAAAACAGGCACAAAGTGAAAAATTTTACAGCTTCTTAAGTAGATGCTCGTAAAATTAATAGCTTAGTAACCCATGTGTATTATTGAAGAGTGATAATTCATAAGCTAATCTACTCTAATGCTATTTAAGTTGTTTGAACAAGGAACGGAAATTTAAACTTCAATTGCTGCGTGAAAACGCGATACGGATTTCAAAGAATGGACCATACAAATCACGATGAACAACCCACAAGATTTGAAACCATAGCATTTAAGGCCGGTGATGGTTTAGATTTAAATCTAAAACATGCCATACGCACAACACCTGCGAGCAAAGGCCCGGTTTTACTGGTTCATGGCGCCGGGGTGCGCGCTGATATTTTTCTGGCGCCGGTTAAAACAAACATTGTAGATTATTTGCTGGCTGCCGGTTATGACGTGTGGCTGGAAAACTGGCGTGCGAGTTTTGATGTTGAACAAAATCCATGGACTTTAGATCAAGCAGCATTGTTTGATCACCCGTTAGCGGTGCAAAAAGTAGTGGAGTTGACCGGCGCCAAAACCATTAAAGCCATCATTCACTGTCAAGGTTCAACCAGTTTTATGATATCCGCCGTCGCCGGCCTTGTGCCGCAAGTTGACACAATTGTCAGCAATGCGGTGTCTTTGCATCCCGTGGTGTCCACTGCCGCAAAAATAAAAATCAATTTAGCGCCACCGTTGGTGTCAAAACTCACCGACTACCTCGATCCACGCACGGCTGACAATCCTCAATCAATGCTCGGTCATTTATTGCCTTGGTTTATAAAAGCCACTCACCATGAATGCGAAAATCTAACCTGCCGCTACGCCAGTTTTCTTTATGGTGTGGGTTTTCCTGTTTTATGGCAACATGAAAATCTTAATCATGAAACCCACCATTGGTTGGAACATGAATTTGGATTTCTGCCCATGACTTTTTACAAACAAATGTCACGTTCCATTAATCGCGGGCGTTTGCTGACAACCGACACATATAAGGAATTACAGAATAATCTGCAAGATGGACATCCAAAGACCCATGCCCGTTTTGCATTTTTTGCTGGAAAAGAAAATCATTGTTTCAAAGCTGAAAGTCAGGCACGCACGTTTAATTATTTCAATCGTTTGCAACCAGGCTTTCATTCATTGCATCTGATCGATAACTATGGCCATTTATGCATGTTCATGGGTGAAAATGCGGCCCAAGATGTTTTTCCGTTAATGCTGGCCGAGTTGGACAAGAGTACTCACTTTGCAACAGATGATGTGGATTCAAGGAATATTAGCTTAGAAGAGGTAAAGCGTCATGCCACTGTTTAAAGAGAACCCTCGTAAACGTTTAAAAAGATTAGCCGGGCGTCATGCCCGGGTCGATGGTATACCCTATGTTTTACCAATTAACAGTACAAACTCACCGGCCTTAATGTCTTTGTATTCATGTGATGCAAACAAGGCAAAACAGTTATTAGTGTCTGATGAATTGCATCCGCTACGCTTACCCAATGGACGCGGCGTACTGGTGTTAACGATTATCGACTATCGTGAAACCGATATCGGTAAATATATTGAGTATAGTATTGCAATTGCATGCACCAAAGGTAAACGAGCTGCACCGCGTTTAATTCCTGCAATGTTCATGAAAACCTTTAAAACCGGTCAGTGCGTGATTGATTTGCCCGTAAGCACAGAAATTTCCGTAAAAGGTGGTCGCGGCATATGGGGCATGCCTAAACATCAGCAAAGCCTGAATTTTTTAATTAATGAAGACACAGTGAGCGCGCAATATGATTTGGATGGCGAACTTGCAGTTAAAGTGGTTATTCCAAAACCAAAACGCTATTGGGTGCCGATTAATATTGGCGCAATTAATTATTGTGGTTTTCGCGGCATGTTAATGGCGTCGTTTATTTATTTCAAAACCAAATTGGGTTTTACCTTAGGACGACGCAATAAAAAACAAGCGAAATTAATTGTTGGCAATCATCCACGCGTGCAATGGCTGAAACAAATTGACGTAGCGGACGCGCCTTTTGTCACCGCATTTTTACCGACTTTCGAAGGTAATTTGGATGATCATTTTGAATGTTGGTTCATTAGTAAAGAAAACGAAATCACAGAAATACCCGAAGGCTTAGAACATACCTATCCTTTAGGTTATGGAGAAGAATGGCCGCCACCGCCAGTAGACAACGACGCAACCGACGAAACATCAAGGTCAGATTCACAAACGGTTGCAGCTGGATTGACTTTTTCTGAAACCATGGCCGGTGGATTTAGTCTGGATGAAACCGATCCACAAATTGGTGAAAAAGCGGGTAAGGCCAAAGGCAATGTGTTGGCCATGCATGCGAGCATATCAATCGATGACATTGATGCCTTTGTTAGTGACCCAGAGCATTGTGGCAAGATTAGTGGCACGATAGATTTTACTCCCTTTGGAAAAGCATTGACCACGACGCATGGACAGTTCAATTTGTTTTGTCCGACGGATGATCCCAATTGCAAATACATGGTTTACGAATTGGGATTCAAACATAATGGCAAAGACTATTATGTGGCGGGTAAAAAAGAAGTCAAAGACGATGCCGGTTTTGATTTGTGGTCGGATACCACTACCTTATATACCAAGCTTTATGAAGGCACCGATGCTACAGGTAAACAAATAGGTGCGGGTGTTTTGTCACTAGGCATAACAGACTTATTATCCATGTTGACAACGTTTAAAGCGACAAATTGTCGTACTGTAGCAGAAAGTGGCCAATGTATTGCCAAATTTGGTCGTTTCTTTTTAGGAGAATTGTGGGACAACTATCAACCATCTGCTAACGAAGAAAAAGAAACCCATGTCGCTTGATGTCATAAACAAAGAATTGCAGTCGTAATTGAATAGGGAAATCTGTGCAGGTAAAAACTTCTAAATCCCAGCAACAAAAACCCGAAATACCCAAATCTGAACGCTTTGAAGATTTGGGGTTTGTGCGTAAACCCATGGTTAAATGGTTTCAGCCATTGCGATTATTTGAAATTGCCGCGCAAGTGGTTATTTCTTCAATTTTTAGCAATTATGCGGATAAACGCGAGTTTCAGGCGGCAGCCAAACAAACTAAAAAACTGAGTTATGCGAAGTGCGATGAAATCTGGTTTGACTTCGTAGCTGATTTAGGTGATGGCTGGGATTCAACTTATACTGTTGCAAAGATTTTAGCCGCGCCGGAACTGAAACTCACAACAATTGATGGCCAAGTGGAAACCACTCAACGTGGACGCTTTTTGGTCATGGGTGGTGATGAAGTCTATCCATCGGCCAGTCGTGATGAATATCGTGATCGCACGGTTGCACCTTATCATGCAGCCTTGCCTTGGGTTGAAAACGGCCAACCACCTCATTTATACGCTTTGCCTGGTAATCATGATTGGTATGACGGACTGACCAGCTTTATCCGTTTATTTTGCCAAGAACGCTGGATTGGTGGTTGGCAAACGCAACAAAGTGTTAGTTATTTTGCGATTGAGTTGCCGCATCGCTGGTGGTTTTTAGGCATTGATATTCAACTCGGTGCTGATATAGACAAGCCACAATTAGATTATTTTGCAGATATCATTCAACAAATGAAATCTGGTGATAAAGTGGTTTTTTCCACGGTTAAACCTGTATGGATTTCTGACCATATTAGCGGTGACAAAGAAATTGAAAATTTTAATTACATTGAAAAACAGATTCGAGAGAAAGGTGCCGAAATATTTATTCATGTAGCCGGTGATCTACATCATTATGCTCGTTATGAAAGTGAAAACCGTATGAATCATCGTATCACGTCTGGAGGCGGCGGCGCGTTTTTGCATGGTACTCATAGTTTGCCTGATGAAATTACCGTGTCGGAAGTCGACGGTAGCAAGAAATATTATGCGCATGATCACACGGTTTACCCAAAGAAAAGTATTTCTAAAAGTCTGGCGCGTGATAATTTAAAATTTGCATTGCGTAACAAACAAATGGCGCTGTTTTTGGGGTTACTTTATGCCTTGGTGGCTTGGGTGTCACAAAGTTCTGGCATCAGTTTAAATATCAATTTTTTCGCTCAATTATCGCAGCTACAAGCAAGTGTGTCATTTGAATTTTTAGCTGAACTTAGTACTTTATATGCAAGTATTTTACGCCATAGTCCCGGAAGTCTGTTTCTGTTTGCGTTAATTATCGGTGGCATGGTTGCATTTTGTGAACCGTTTCCTAACCCAGATAAAAACAAAGCCAGGCGCGCAAAAATTATAGTGGGTAGTATTCATGGATTATTGCATGTGCTGCTTATGCTGGGTTTGATTATGGCTTTTGTATCTATCAATCAAAGCTTAATAGGTCTCACAATTGGCACACTTCCTCACACACTGCTTTTTGCCGCGGAAATGATTGTTATCGGTGGATTGCTTGCAGGAAGTTTAATGGGAATGTATTTGTATGTCACCACTCGCTTTATGAATTTTCATACGGAAGCTGGCTTCTCTAGTAATACCATAGAAGACTATAAAAATTTCTTACGGTTTCATATTAATAAAAAAGGCGAGCTTTGCATTTATGCTATCGGCATAGATAAAGTGGAAAAAAATTGGATTTTAAATAAAAACGGTTCAGCCGGTGATAGTTGGTTTGTGGCTCAATCGGGGCGCTCGGCCCAAGACTATGTGCACTTAATTGAACAACCCATCAAAATTCGCAAATAATCAATGGATGCGCGAGGACATTTATGGAAAAAGAATATGATGTAGTAATTATTGGTAGTGGATTTGGCGGTAGTGCCAGTGCATGTCGTTTAGCTGAAGCTGGAAAAAACGTTTTAATACTCGAACGTGGTAGACGCTGGAAGCCAGAGGATTATCCGCGTGAGCCCGGTGATGGCTGGACTTGGGATGTCGATGAACCGCACAAACAAAACGGGTGGATTGATATTCGCTTCTTTGGTGATATGTCTGTTGCGCAAGGGGCTGGCGTGGGTGGCGGCTCATTAATTTATGCCAACGTATTTATTGAAGCTAAACCTGAATGTTTTAACGAAGGTTGGCCAAAAGAAATTAACTATCAAGTACTCAAGCCTTATTACGACACTGCGGGCAAAATGTTAAATGTGCAAACCATTCCGGACAATCAAATGCCGGAACGCTTTCGCGTCATGCGTGATGGGGCCGAAGGTCTAGGGTTTGGCTCACAACATCATAAAGTAGAACTTGCGGTTACATTCGATCCACGGTGGACG
>JAOUJM010000164.1 GCA_029883265.1 Gammaproteobacteria bacterium | reverse complement strand
GCAAATTAGTTTGCTCTGCAATACTTTTTATGACATCAACAACCGCACCAATGCTATCGCTCTTGGATTCTAATTCATTAATGACTCGACTGGTTTGTATCGCTTCATTCGCTAATCCCTGAATAGCATGAATGGTTGAAGCGACAACTGTTTGGCCCTGATCAGTTTGTTTGCTGGCATCACTCGCAGCCTGTGATGCTTCTTCTGCATTTTTTGCGATTTCAGCAATTGTCGTTGCCATTTCATTGATGGCTGTCGCAACCTGGTCAGTGTGTGAATATTGTTGCGCAATAGCTTGATTAACCTTGCCGACGACCGAGCCCATATCATCAGATGCAACATGTAACTCAGTTGAAGATTGTGCAACACTTTTGATGATTTCATGCAGTTTATCTAGAAACTCGTTAAAGCTGATGGCGATTGATCCTACAGAACCTGCTGCACGTATCGTCACTCGATGACTTAGATCACAAGCGCCTTTGGAAAGTTGGTCGCTCAAGTCATGCATGAAAATCGAAATTTGTTTAAGTGGCTTTGTGATATTCAATGCAATCATAAAAGAAAAGAAAATGACTAGTAATGCAACCAAAAGTGATAATCCAATAGACACGTTTTTTACTATGCTAAGATTGTCAAACGACTTGTCATTTGTATTTTTCTGTATAGCCAAATAAATATCGACGATTTCATCCGTTGCGGGTAGTAATGGATCAAATTTTTCTTCTATTTGCAGGTTGTATTCTTCTACATCGAATTCTTCATCGGCATCTATGAGTGGGGTGGCGATTGCTACTGATTGGTCATAGGCAGACGAGAGGCTAGTTCTGTATTGATCGAGTTTTTGTGATAGTTCTACATTTTGCTGAACATTCTGTTTAAGTAAATCAATAATTTGAGAAATGCCGGTTAACTCAGTTTTGGCATTTTCCATTCCCTCTTCTAGTTCAGTTGTTTTTTTGAGATTAAATTCAATGCGGCTAAATCCCAGTTGTAATTCTTTGGCGTATAATGCAAACGTAGTAGCGTTGGCGCTCTGGCGCATGTTGTTGCTGGTGTTGTCCAGTCCAAAAATCAGTACCACATTCATGAATGCAACAACAATAACGACCACGAGCATAAATGCTCGTGGGTCGAATTTGTATGTCAGCTTGCTTAACCAATTCATCCAATTGTAACTTTTAAACTTCCCTTAGTGAGTATCTAGCTGGCGTTTAATACCAGTTTCATGTTTTTACTTTTCTCGCCTTTTAGTTTAATTTTGAGTTTAATATTCCATTGACCACCCATTTTTACATTGAGATTAGCTTTATAATTGTTATCCGTTATTGTCGCATTGGTTTTGTAATTCATGGGTGGCATACCTCCCATTGGCGGCATACGATAATAGACTTTTACATTGGCATCGGTGATGGCTCTGCCCTGACTATCTAAAATTTCGATGGCCACATCTTGTTTGCCTATTTGCAGTGTATTACCGCTACCGGTAAATTTGACTTTCATTTCACCAAGATCTTCGATGAACTCGAATGCGTGACTCGGTGCTGCTATAAAAAATAAACAGCTGACAAGACTAAGTATTAATTTTTTCATAATAAAACCCTTAATTCACACTATAGATTCACATGCTTCTTAGAAACTGGCTTGATAACCAAACCCAAAGCTTAGCGTTTGTTTCATTTGTGGTCCCCACAGGTTTTGATATACCGGATAGGTCATATCAAGGCCAACAGTTTGACTGTTTGCAACAATATAACTAAGTTCAAAATTTACTTCGGAGCTCGCGCCACCGTAATGACTGGGATTGGCTACAGGGCTGGTGTTTTTACCACTCATCATGTCGACTTGCATAATCATGCTATCGGCACCCTTAATCGAGCCCCAGCGTTGATAGTTGGTTTTAAGCGTTGCAATTAGACTATTTGTCACATTGCGTGAGGCACGCGCTTCTAAAAATGCTTTGTTTCCCCAATGATAGCCCGCTTCATTATCGCCCAGATGAAAGACATAATTGGCATTAAGACCTACTGTGAAATCTTCTAAATAGGTGATGTATTCAATTTTTGGTTTTAGGTCATAAGTACCCGACCCTAGTTGCATGGCATAGGGTAGGCGCATAGTGCTTCCCATCATTTCACCTTGACTGTCAATACTGCCTGTGGGAACTGAAATTTCGAAGTGACCTGTGATTTCATCATTCACTTGATAGGTCGTAGAAATTGCAACATCGCCCAGGCCGCTAGACTCCATATTTGCGCTATCACCCATGGCAGTTTCCATGGACATCGTGCTCAGGCGATAGGGCAACATAAACATGACACCGAGTTTTGGTGTAAGATCAACCATACCCATCAGCATGTGCATGTCCATGGACATGGTGGTAGGCGCCATCATATATTTGTTTGGATCAACCATCATTGATGTGATATCGCTGGCTGTCAGAATGTCAGTATTGCTTAACATGTCTTGCATATTCATGCGCATATAGCCGTACTCAAACATAATGCCTTTCTGCTCGGCTAGCAGCGGAGTGCTTAACGTAAAGCTGAATAATCCCGCTAAAATAATTATTTTATTCATCTTCAAAACCTCATAAGATTGAAATAAGTATGCAATTCCGCTGCAAAAGACTTTCCTAGGTAGTCATAGTTATCGGATAGAAGAAGATGTAATTGAAATTTACAATTGAATTATTTAAAGAATTATTGATGATGATTTTCAAAACCATTCTAAAACGGTTAAGTTTTTTCATTCTTACGTCGAAATAGAACTAACACAAACAACTGTTATTAGAGCCCATGGATACGATTACGACAATGTTTCAAAATTTTGATGTGTGGACGCGGCAAAATATTATGCTGATCGCCATGGCGCAAATAGCTACGCTTTTAGTTATTTTCGGAGAGCAAATCAATGCGATGGTGCACCGTTTAGTGCGCCCTTATCCGTTCATGGCGCGGATTGCGGCATTTGTGGCTTTATGCGCATTTGGCTATGGTGCATTAACAGCGGTGGTTACACCACTTTATGCAGAGCTCATTGCCAAATTGAATCAAATGATTTTACTGCCTGCGCTGCTAGTTAGTTTTATTCTAATTGGCATGCTGGCTGAGCATGGAGTAAAACGGCGCTAGATTAAGCGCCGTAAATGCCGTCCAACCAAAAAGAAAAATTCAACTCATTTTTTGTTTTTACTTGCAGGTCGATGACTTCAATGATTTCGTCGCTTTTGCCATCGATAATGCTCATGCTGCCATCACTGGGATTGGGATTAAATACGTGGGAGCCATCACTGGTGAATGCAATAGGCCGACGTCCACAATCGGCTACACCTACTTTAATGCTTTTTAATAAAGGCAAGTTAGGTAGTTGAGTGGTGTCATAGACATAAAGTGTGTCAAAAATTAGATTGTCTTTTTGTGCACCTTTGCCAGTTGCGGCGGTGGTGACATAAAGTTTTTTTCCGTCTGCAGAGAAACGATATACACTGGGGTAAACATCTTGCAATTGCAAATCGGTTACCACTGTTTGTTTCTCAATATCCACCACACAAAGTTTTCCAAGCACATGTTCATTATTGGATTTTCGATCCGCACCTTTTCCAATAAGAAATTTACCGCAAGGTGACAAAAGCAAGTTACTGCATCCGTCGAGCGCAATGCGATCCTCGATGATATGCGTTTCTGGGTTAATCACAACGATTGTGCCATAACCATTATTGAGATTGTAAACTCGATCGGTCACGGATGAATAAACCATGCCGTGGGGAAAAGCATTATTCGGCGCAGTTGTAGTACCGTTTTTTTCTTTATCTGTTTCTGTTAAGTCGATGCTATGAATAATATTTAAAAACTGTTCAGAGTTTTCATCGTTGTCGATTACCACGATAGTGCCATCGAGTAAATTGCTGACATATGCAATTCTGTTTTTTAAAAAAACCGGCACGTGATGACCACGACCAACACATAATGTTTTAAGTGCTTGCGCAGAGTCTTCGCGTTTGACAACCGTGACTGTTGATGCATTATCGCAGTGCAAGTGATCGATGCCATTTTTGTCGCCATCATTCATAAACCACATGCGTTGATTCGCATCATCACGATACGCATACGCGGGAAATACATCGGCGGCTATTTGCGCTTGGCATTCAGTTGTTAATGTTTCTGGGTTAAGAATAATGGCTTGGTTGTTTGCATTAACACCCAAGAAACGCGGCAACCAATCAGGCTGCAAATTGGTTTTTCCAGTGGTTTCAATATTGCGTAAGTTAAAACGGTTATTATCGGCTTGAATCACACTGACGATCCCGCCATCGCCATGATCTGAGTGACACACGAGTGTCCATTTATCCATTGTTTTCTCCCACAAACTATACGGTTACCACAGAGTATAAGAACGCTATGATAACCGTTTTCCACCAGTTGGGGGAAGGCTATTCCTAGTCGCCAAATGCATCTGGCATGATTAAAAGTAGAGCAATGGTGTAAATGCCAAATACAGATGCCGGATTTTTACTGCGATAACCGAATCCAACTTGGATTGCATTATAATCCTCAGCCGCACGCAAATAGCGTTGTGCACGTTCTCGCTGACTTTGATTGCTAATCAAATCCGTCTTGTCATTTTCTGAGATCAGGTTAGGTTTGCCCAAGCCAAAATTGGACAGGGACAAGTGTGAGTTAAGAAACACATAAAGCTGGCCAGGTGATTGTAATCCAAAATCCAAAAACACGGGTGAGAACTCTAACCGCGAATGATAAGTATGACTCTCCGTGGAATCTGATATGAAAAACTCCTGAGAAACTCGACTATAACCCACCCCAAGACCGATATGCCACCAAGCTTGATCGACAGGGCTATAACGACTACTCAAATAGAAGGTGTCCTGATGGGTCAGATAAACATCGACCCAGTTATTAAAGTCCTCATAATTCCAAGAGCTGGAATCAAAATACAGGGTGCTGGCGCCTAAACTTAGTTGCAATTGATCATCAAGTCGATAAATTAAGTTTAAGCTTTTGCCCCAGGCATCTTCAGTGGTTTTATAGTTTTTTTGCTGGTCATAAAAAGTATTCGGTGTAAACGCCAACGAAAACTCCACCGATTGTTTGGCTTCCCGCATTGATAGTTTCTGCTGTTGATAATAAGGATCGAGTTGCGGTTGGTACATCGTTGATGAGTCTAAGTCATTGCTTTGGCTTTTCGCTGCTGCTAAGGCGAAACGCTCATTACAGACATCGTTTTGTTTGGGAGTGGTATTTACTAATAAAGGCGAGTCATAACGCCACATGGCACCCGTAAGCAAGTCGATTCCCAAGCCGTAAAAATTTAATAAATTAAGAAAATAATATGAGTTGATGGTTTTGGTAGCCGTAGCAAAATTCGGTTCGTAACATGGATCATTAATTTGCACATGCAAACCACGAAAAGTGGAACGATCTGCATAAACAGTCGTGGGTAATTCAGTCGCGATGGCATGTGCGTTTGGAGTATTAATTGTTGCTTTCACATCTTTATGTTCGCTAATAATGCGAACTGGTTGTGCGCCCGAGTCCATGAGGGTGGCACAACCAGGAAGTAAGGCAAATAAGCCGATGACAAAATACAGTGTGAATAAACCTCGCATGACGGTCTCCTACATATTGTAGTGAATAGATGCCGAAGGTAATAAATTCAATTTACGAAACTCTCGGTCTTTGAATCCGCGGAAACCAGCGGTGTAGATAAGATCCACCGAAATGACGAGGCCGCGCCGTGTCGGATTACCAAATTCCAAGCCTAAACCTGCACCCGCATGAATTTCTTGGTCTGATGTGATGCCATCCAAGTTCGTGCCTTCGCCACTACCTTTATCATGTTCGGCTTCAGCTCCAGCAACAAATTTTAAACCCACAGGCGTACCTCTTTTCCCCAAATCAAATTGATTCAAATAACGACCATAGGAGATCGATGCGGCGATATATTCTTCGCCTTTGTCCTTATCCACAAATCCGGCGAAATTGGTTTGTAAGTAATTTGCGCCAAAGTATTTGCGAAAACTCAATCCGGTTGCCTCCACATATCCGACAGTGGCGCCCACGGCAATGCTGGGTTTATTAGGATCTTGCTCACTGCTTTCTGTCTCTGCTATTGCAACAAATGGAGTGCTCAAAGCGGCGATTAATGTCAATGCTGTGCTAATTGTTTTCATGGTAAACCTCGTTTTTTTCTCAGTGATGTTGAGTTTAGTGTCGGCGTTTTGTATTAAAAAATCAATCATAATATACGCTGTCTAGTCTGCATATATTCAAAGGATATTATTGTTATACTTCGCCTTGTAAATACGCCTTGCGCTTTGCTTGTGGCAGTTTTTCGATTGCATAGCGCAACATGGTTCTAGGCATTTTCTTATAATAATTACCTAAGAAGGATTCCATTAGTGTTGGTTCTTTTTTTCCTAGCTCGCGCAACATCCAGCCACAGGCTTTGTGGATTAAGTCATGTTCATCCGTTAATAGGGTTTTGCAGATACGCAAGGTTGGTTGCAATTGCCCATCACGAATCAATGTCCAGGTCGAAACAATTGCAATGCGCTTTTCCCATAATGATTCACTATGACTTAAATCATAAATAATTTGTTTATTGCGTTTGAGTAAATAATTACCCAAGATTTTATGCGCCGAGCAGTCAACCAAATCCCAGTTATTAATGCGATGGCTTTTTGTTAGGTAATAGTCGCATAACTCGGTTTGTTGCTCAGGATTCGCCTGCTCATATAAATAAGTGAGAATGAACAAAGCAATCATTCGCTCTTCATGAAACTTGGATTCTAGCAATTGCTCTACTGTGGCTAGATCAGCGTGCTTATAGTCGCGCGCAATTTTTCGTGACACCGGCACACGAATGCCGTGAAATACATCGCCTTCACCATAATCCCCCGGCCCGGTTTTAAAAAAACCTTGTAAGAATTTAGCGTCTTTAGGATTGGCGAGCTGCCGGCAACGTTGTTGTATTTCTTTGAACGACATAAGGGAATTGTTGCGGAAAAGTAGGAATGAGTAAAGCAGTAAAATCGCCTTCACTGTTGAGTGAAGGCGGATAATCTAGGCTGTTAGTGGGTATTGATTAAATATTTCCAAGGCCAAGGTATTGTAGGCGTCATTATTCTTTTTATAGGCTAAAACCTCCAAACTAAAACCCACACATTCTGGACATATCTTGCTCAATCCATCCTCGCTACTAGTGGCAGCATAGGCGTGATCTTCGTTACAAAAATCGCAATGATAATGTTGACGTCTTTTTTTATGGGGTTTGATTATTTTTCGTGCGGCCAAAATCGCGCAACGCTCGCATATGGCGTAAGGTAATGCGCCTGGCACCACCATTAGCTGCGCGTTTTCACTCGCATGGCATAATGAGCATTCAAGAGGTTTGATATTCATGGCATTAGACTCCCGTCCGTGTTGAGAGAAAAGACATCAACGACTCAATCATTTAATCGTCTTATGTATAGATTAATTATATTTAAGTGTATATGCAAGCGTTAAAAGTGCAGGGAATATTAATGGCATTTCGGTGAGGTTAGTGCACAATTGCAGCGAATTAGAACCTGGTGTAAAAAAGGATTGGATGGAGCACGGGGTGCTTTGTGCCAGATTTTAATTAAATGCTTGTCAAATAATGAGTTGTGCGATTAATTTTTTTCGGTACTGCCAAGTGTGAATTGATATGCTGAGCAACCAACTTACGGTGCTCAGCAGTACAAAACCTTATCAAAGCAAAAAACTTGTTGTCGAAACCATGGCAGCCGGTTTCGATGATTATGTATGTAAACCCATTAAAATAGTTGTGTTTCAATCGCTATTAAATGCTTATTACAATAAATAGCAAAGCATTTGAATTTCACGATTCGATACTGTTTATAAAGCCGCGATTTTCTCCCGTTGAACTCGTAAATTATTCAGGGACGTTTGCATTTCATTTTGTTTGCCGCGTTCTTTTTCCACCACCTCGGCCGGGGCGCGGTCGACAAAATTTGCATTGGATAATTTCTTATCCACGGCAATCAAGGTTTTTTCCAATTTTTCAATTTCTTTGTTCAAACGTGCTAACTCGGCATCTTTGTCAATGAGACCGGCCAGAGGAATTAATATTTTCATATTGCCAACCAAACCAGTTGCCGATTCGGGTGCATCGTCGCCAGCGGCTTCAATTGAATCCAGTTTGGCTAGAGCGAGTAAGAAATTTTTATTTGCATCCAGACTTGCTTGATCTTGATCGCTTACATCCTGCAATAATACACTTAGCGGTTTACCCGGTGGGATATCCATGCCGCTACGAATTTTACGAATGGCTAAAATAAAATCTTGCACCCAGCGCATTTGTTTTTCTGCGTTTTCATGACGAAGCGTGGCATCGAATTCGGGATATGCTTGGCGCATAATGGTTTCGCCTTGCGCGCCAGCGAGTGGTGCTACCCGCTGCCAGATTTCTTCCGTAATAAATGGAATAATCGGATGGGCTAAACGCAAAACAGTTTCAAGCACCCGCACTAAGGTTTGGCGCGTACCACGCAACGCAGCTTCACTGCTGGCTTTATTATTTAAAACCGGCTTGGATAATTCCAAATACCAATCGCAGTATTCATTCCAAATGAACTCGTAGATCGCCGTCGTGGCCAAATCCAAGCGATAATTAGCGACGGCTTTATTTACTTGCTCAATCGCATGTTGTAAGCGTGACTGAATCCATTGATCCGCCAAACTGAATTCGACTTTGCCGCCGTTTTGGCCGCAATCTTTATCTTCTGTATTCATTAAGACATAGCGCGCGGCATTCCATAACTTATTACAAAAATTACGATAGCCTTCGACGCGGCCTAAATCGAAATTAATATCGCGTCCGGTAGAAGCGAGTGCAGCAAAAGTAAAACGCACGGCGTCGGTACCAAATGCCGGAATACCTTCGGGAAATTCTTTGGTTGTGGCTTTGGCAATTTTTTCTGCCAAGTGCGGTTGCATCATGCCGCTGGTGCGTTTGGCGACTAAGGTGTCTAACTCAATGCCATCAATTAAATCGATAGGATCGAGCACATTGCCTTTGGATTTCGACATTTTCTGCCCGTGGGAATCGCGCACCAAGCCGTGAATATAAACATCACGAAACGGCACATCACCCATGAACTTCATGCCCATCATAATCATGCGTGCCACCCAGAAGAAAATAATATCAAAACCAGTGACTAACACTTGAGTGGGATAAAAGTTTTTTAGTGCATCGGTGTTTTCCGGCCAGCCTAAAGTTGAAAATGGCCACAACGCAGAAGAAAACCAAGTGTCGAGAACATCTTCATCTTGAAATAATTCAATATCGTCTTTCAAACCGTGTTGTTTACGAATATCGGCTTCACTATGCCCGACATACACATCACCTTGCGCATCATACCAAGCGGGAATGCGATGCCCCCACCAGATTTGGCGCGAGATACACCAATCTTGAATATTGCGCATCCAATCGTAATACGTGTTTTGCCAGTTCTCGGGAATAAAACGAATCTTGCCCGACTCTACAGCTTCAATTGCTGGTTTCGCTAAAGGTTCGGCCTTAACAAACCATTGATCTGTGAGAAAAGGTTCGATGACCGCACCGGAGCGATCGCCGCGTGGCACCATGAGTTTATGGTCCACGGTTTTTTCTAAGAGTTGTTGTGAACCAAGTTCTTCAATCACCAACTTACGCGCTTCGTAACGATCGAGGCCGTGAAATTCATCGGGAATTAAATCGCCGCAAGGATCATCTTTGCCGATGATCGCTGCGTCGATGGTGAAAATATTAATCAAACCATTTTCCGGCAAGACTTGCAGGTCATGGGTGTCACGATGACGTTGCCAAACTTGATAATCATTAAAATCATGCGCGGGTGTAATTTTCACGCAGCCGGTACCGAATTCTGGATCAACATAATCGTCGGCAATAATCGGAATTAAACGATTAGTAAAAGGCAGTTTTACTTTTTGTCCAATGAGTTTGGCATAACGCTCATCACCTGGATGCACCGCCACCGCCGCATCGCCGAGCATGGTTTCTGGACGCGTAGTGGCGACAATCAAATGTCCGGTACCGTCGGCCAGTGGATAACGCATATGCCACATATAACCATTTTCTTCTTCCGACAAGACTTCCAAATCGGAAACGGCGGTGTGTAATTTCGGGTCCCAGTTAACCAAGCGCTTGCCGCGATAAATCAGGCCTTCTTCGTAAAGACGAATAAAAACTTCTTTCACCGCCTCGGATAAACCATCATCCATGGTGAAACGCTCGCGCGACCAGTCGAGACTAGAGCCCATGCGGCGTAATTGACGCGTAATATTGCCGCC
>JAOUJM010000428.1 GCA_029883265.1 Gammaproteobacteria bacterium | reverse complement strand
GGCGGAATTGCTTAATCCCTGATGACTTGGCGTGCGATAAAACAATCCCGCCACCGGGCTATCAATAAAAAGCCCGGTTTGACGTGTGTTGTTCTCTGTGGAATTTTTTGCTGCTTGCCCGCAGGCTTGTAAATTTATTAGAATTACGATGAAAAATGCCAATAATATTGAGTTCCACTTACCATTTTGAAACAAGTCGTTGGATTTATGCATGTCAATTAAGCTCATTCTTATTCTTCTTGCTTTATAAAAGCTATCCACTCCACAAAAATACATACAATGAAAAATTCACTTGCGAAAATCCATGGTATGATACTTATAAACAGCCTTATATTCCTTCAATCGCCACCATTCAAGTCACAAGTCAAAGCAAATGTTGTACTGCGATCCACCCGAATTGAATCAAAAGGATCACAACTCTGAAAAACCAATGGGAAAGAATTAATGCTTACACTGTAATTAATCCTACTACCATTTCGATACACTCGCGGCAAAACAACGCTTATCAAATCTGTATTCTGTTTGTCAGCAACTATAAAATCACCAATCTTTTTCCATGAATTTTCGGAATATTGAAAAATGTCGATTGCAAATTGATCCGCCCCTGAAATATTAGCCTTACCTCCTAGTATTTCTAATTCCAAGACTAAGGGTGTTGCGGCTAAGCAATTGATTTCCGCAACTGAAACAGTGGGATTAATCGTTGTGCCAATTTTATTGTCGCTATTGCTCGCATATGGATTTCCTCTATCGAAGTCACAGCGAAAATTACTAAATTCACTAACTTTCAGATCGACTCCAGTTTCAATTACACCGGAAATTGTATAATTACCGTTATTGTCAACGCTGGCGGTAATCCAATTGCTTTCAATATCGGGTAATAAGGCGTCTTTGTATTGAACCGATGGAAATGTCGTCAATCCACCTGGAAGCGTATTAATTTTTCCAGACATGGAAGCACTGTCTCGTGCACACAGCACATACTGCACTTGCCCGGTGAAATTATTAACATTTTGTTCGCTCACTAGGGTTTCGGGCAATACACTGATCTCGCCATCGGCGACAAATGAACAACGACGGCCGGTGGGTTGGTTTAAACTGAAAATTAAGTTTGTGCCTTCGATGATGAGTTGATTGTCATTCGAAGCGGCTTGTTTTAAATTGAGCGGCGTACCATCGCTAGTATTAAATGCGACATTGATATTCTCATATTGATTTTGTGCATCATCACTCACGCCGATGATGAGTTCTTCATAAGCCCGAGTAACGGCTACGCCTTTAATTTGTATTTCAACAGGCCAAACATTGATGCATTCAATTCTCAAACTCATCGCTGCCGCATCATCAATCACTCCCATCACACCATTCGAACTAAACTGACATTGTTTATAAGTCAAGGCTGGAACAACCTTCAAGATTTGAAACTCATCACCCTGCTCAAATAGATCATCGATTCTAAATTGACTGTTTGAATCCAAATCATTCAGGGAGAATTCCTTGGTGAGTATGATTTCTGGATTATTGCGAGTAAATTGCAGTGTAAAATCACTTTCAATATAATGAATGCTACCACCCACATCGTATTTTTTGTTTTCACAAATAATATTTAAATTGCCTGCCAAATTCGTTTCCAGAGAACAAAGTTTATAAGGTGGAATCGCACTGAGTTGGTAGCGTCCCACATAACGAGGTACGCTTAATTCTCGATAATACTCGGTTTGTTCGCTTTCGCTATTCATGGTGATTGTAATAACACTTCCATCGGGATGACTCAGTTCAACAGAATCACCCACGCCAATGCCAACGAGTTGCCCGGCCATGAGATTGGTTTTTTGATGGCAATAGATATCCAGTGTATCGACATCACTATCGGCGATTTCTCCGCTAGGGTGATCAATAAAACAATATTGGTTTTCAGGCTGCTGCTCAATACTGAGCTGATATTTAAGTGTTGAGGGTAAGCGTGTGGGCATTTGATAATCACCACTACTAAGGAGTTGCACTCGATCTTGGCCATAGTTGCTGAGTTCAATCATTCCATTGAGATTATAAATGACCCCACCAATGCTTTTGCTATTGGCTAGTGTTTCGGGCAATTGACTTAATAGATGTATACGTGCGGCTTCTATACTTATTAATTGGGTGAGATTGGCTTTTTCCAGTAAGTTTTGCCTTTGTTGTGCCCATTGTGTTTCGTCTGCATCGAGGAGCAATGGTTTTTCTTTATTCAGCGACAAATCATTTTGTTGTTGCAATGCCACGGGTATGGCAATGCCGTTATCCAGTTGTTGATCCTCATCCAGGGATTGCAGCAATTGAGCTAACCGGGTGACGCGCTTGTCGATCACGTCTTGGCTATTAAATAAATCCAACACACTTATGATTGGCTGAGCGGGCACACTTGCCAAATAATAATCATCTAAAAAAAACGCTATGCTTTCATCGGGCTCATAAAAAAATTCACCGGCGGAATTGCTTAATCCCTGATGACTTGGCGTGCGATAAAACAATCCCGCCACCGGGCTATCAATAAAAAGCCCGGTTTGACGTGTGTTGTTCTCTGTGGAATTTTTTGCTGCTTGCCCGCAGGCGGT
>JAOUJM010000015.1 GCA_029883265.1 Gammaproteobacteria bacterium | reverse complement strand
CTGTCATTAATACGTTGTCGATGGCAATTATGGAACGTACTCGGGAAATTGGCAGCTTGTCAGCCATGGGAACGTTTCAGTCTGAATTACTCAGTATTTTCGTACTCGAAGCTGCCTTACTTGGCCTCATGGGAGCATGCAGTGGCATGCTTATCACGGGTGGATTAACGGTCTATTTACAGTTCGCTGAATTCATAATGCCACCGCCACCCGGCATGACGCAAGGTTATCCTTTAAGTATTGCTTTTTCGCTTCCTATGTATTTAAAAACCAGCGCGGCACTGGTTATTGTAATAATACTGGGTGCATTTTTAACAGCACGCAAAGGCATAAACAAACCCATTATCGAGGCCTTGACCCATGTATAAACTTATCTTCCTAATCTTCACCTTATTATTAAGCCACTATAATCAAAGTTACGCAACTAGCGCTAAGCAATGGCTGCAAAAAGCCGATGCTTTTCGTTTAAGCGCGGACAGCAGCAGAGTTAACGTTTTTGTTGATTTATACAAAAATGGGCAACTCATCCGATCACGAGAATATTTAGTCTATAGCAAACCCGGCCGGCGTTCATTGGTCCTATTTAAAAGTGAAGATCAATTAGGACAGAAAGTCTTAATGATCAAAGACGATTTTCACTTGTTTTTAGCCAAAAGCAAACGTGCCATACGCATTACCCCTATGCAAAAATTATTAGGTGACGCCTCCACTGGTGATATAGCCAATATGACGTGGCATGAGGACTACAATGCCGAGCTGAAAGAGACTTCTTTATTTGAAAACAAGCCGGCGCATATTCTGGAACTACAAGCAAAACACGCCTTCAGCACCTATACACGAATTCTGTTATTTGTTGATAAAACCACGGGCCAACCCTTGCATGCAAAACTTTTTTTACAATCTGGGAAATTAGCAAAAGAAGCTTATTACCACATCGGTAGCATCAATCAGCAGCCATTGGTGACGGGCATGACATTGCTTGATAGCATTAACCCGACACAGGTCACACGCATACGTTATACCGCAATCGAGCAAACGCAGTTTCCAGATAAATTTTTTAATGTGCAATATCTATTGCGCAATCCGGTTGAATAATATGCGTACATTGTATTGCCTATTTCTTTTCTCGCTCCACTTGGTTTCACTACCAGTGTATGCTGTGGAACTATTCTATGCTGGATTTTACCAACATAATCGAATCAACACACAAAGTATTTTTAGTTTACCTGAAACGAATGCTATTGTTGCAAATGATCGTTTGTCGCAACAACTAGGCGTAGTAAATACATGGAAAGGTTTAACATTCAATTATTCTGTGTTTCATTCAACCGGCAATCAATCCAAATTCAACCTAAGCCGCGATAAGCTCAACGAGTTGTATTATGATTTCGGCGTGGCAAATTTTGATTTCAGTATCGGAAAAAAAGTGATGGCCTGGGGCGTGGGTTATGGCTTCCGTCCACTAGACGTTATTCAACAAGAAGCACGATTACAAATTCGTAATAGTCCTTTAGCAGGGCGTAAGCTGATCAACATGGATTATTATTTCCCCCAAAGCAGCCTGTCCTTTATCGCTTTTAACAAGTCGGAGTTAAAAGATTCAAGCCAGACTTTAAACCCCGATCTAATGCATGTTCGATTCTTCAGTACCATACTTGGCAGCGATTTTTACAGCTATATACAATCCGAGCAGAATCAACTCGACAGTCTGGGATTCGGTTTATCCAGCACCGTTAGTCACAGTTTAGAAGTCCATTTCGCCGCGACTCATCTATTCAGATATTCCAAACAGCTGCGTAAAGCTAGCGCTGAATTGTTATCAGCTTATGATCCATTCAATGAACAGTTCTTCTCCCATGGAGAGCAAATTCTGCTGGGTTTCAACTGGACACATCAAAATAATATTGGCTTTATTTTTGAACTTTGGCATAACGCCCAAGGCTATACTAAAAAAGAATGGCATCATTTAAGACAGTTGACGCAACAACAGCAACATCTACTCGAACTCGGAGCCCCAAGCGATGCTGTCTATGGGCACATTCGATGGAACTCACGATTTTACCAACGCTTCCCTATGCTACAAAACAACGCCATGTTACGCCTCAGCTATGAGCCTGAAGATTGGTTATTCGAATTCCTGATTATTCGCTCCTTGCAAGACGCAGGCACACTACTTCAAATCTCCCTTAATTATCAAATTAATCAATATTTAAAACTCTATGCTATGCATCGACAATGGAGCGGTGCAAACTATTCAAGTTTCAAACAGGCACCCATGCGCGCCTCAATACTTGCTGGAATGGAACTGACTAAGGTATTCTAGTCCCATGTCGATTATTCAAAAACAATATACCCTCGGTGTGTTAGCAAAACAATTAGCATTGGTGTTTATTTTTAACACCCTGATTGCGTTATTATTGACACTCACTGATGGCGATTTACTTGTCAATTTGATCTTCTCTCATTGCATAGGTTTTAGTATTTTCATCCTTAGCAATTTGTCAGCGATTTATTTAATCAACCGCTTAGCTTGGCCGGTCGTACCCGTTACCATTATATCAATTATCATTGGTTCGATTATGGGTGCAGGCATTGCCCTCACTATTATGAGTGTTGGCGATCAGCCGCTGATCACGTTTGACAAACGCTATCTAATCCAGCCCGTCAGCATTGGCTTATTCTTCGGCGTCATCATTTCCTATTATTTCTTCTCGCGCATTCAGTTAAGCCATATGCAAACCCAATTACAGCAACAACAAATTATTCACTTAGAAAAAGAAAAATCATTAAGTGAAGCTAAATTGAAATTAATTCAAGCGCAGATTGAACCTCATTTTTTATTTAATACACTTGCCACTATCCGCAGCTTGATTGATAGCGACAGCAGCAAAGCCAGTGAAATGCTTGATAAACTCAATCAATATCTTCGCACAGCACTATTAAGGACCCGCGAAACACAAACCACTGTTGCCGATGAATTAGATTTATTACACGCGTATTTGCGCATCATGCAATTACGCATGGAGCAGCGTTTGCAATTCAGCTTTGATGTGGACAAATCATTATTACGATTCGCCCTTCCACCATTATTAATTCAACCTTTGGTGGAAAATGCAATTCAACACGGTTTGGAACCCAAAGTCGAAGGCGGCCATATACGCATTCAGCTAAAACAGGAGGCACAAAATTTATGTATTTTGGTCGAGGACGATGGATTAGGTCTTAAGGCAGCCAACAAATCTGGCGTTGGCTTAAACAATATTCGTCAACGATTAAAATCGTTATACCCAGAACATCATAAATGTGAAATACGCAGTAAGCCTCAAGGCGGGGTTTCTGTTTATTTAGAACTACCGATCCAGGAGCAGCTATGAAAGCATTAATCGCTGACGATGAAAAACCATTAAGTGAATTTTTACAACAACGTTTGAGTCACTTATGGCCAGATTTAAACATCTGTTCAATCGCCGCGAATGGGCTTGATGCCGTCAAAATGATACATCAACATCAACCAGATATTGTATTTTTGGATATTCGTATGCCAGGCTTGAATGGTCTGCAAGTCGCACAAACCGTTCAGCCACACACCCGAATTGTTTTTGTAACCGCATTTGATCAATACGCTGTCGAGGCTTTTGAGCATCATGCCATTGACTATCTACTTAAACCCGTTAGCGATGAGCGTTTACAGCACACCATCGCACGACTGAAGAACAGCAATCATCAGTCAATTAGTAACAACATGGATTTATCCAGCTTACTGCAACAGCTACTAAACAGCCAAAAAAACGAAGAGTCATTGCAATGGATACGCGTTCTTATCGGGAATGATGTGCAATTAATTCATGTCGACGACATCGCCTATTTTAAATCCGGAGATAAATACACCAGTGTATTTACTCGCGACAAAGAATTCTTAATTCGAACACCATTAAAAGAGCTGGAGACAAGTCTAGCAGTGAAAAATTTCTGGCGTATCCATCGTTCGGTCATCATTAATGTTCAACATTTGCAAAGCGCTAAACGCACATTAGATGGACGCTATATTCTAAGCATTAGAAACCATCCCCATCAACTAAGCGTATCACGCGCTTATGCGCATTTATTTAAACAAATGTAATGAGAAAGCCGCAACAGTTTTACCTGATGCGGCTCTTTTTCTTAAGGCGCATATACAATATTTTGTGCGCCAACCGGGATATTTTCAAACGTATTGGCATTAATTTCATCTAACACCAGGCTTGATCCGTCACTCACCCAAATACCATGACCTGCTGGATTGCGAACAATCGTCCCACTAACTTCAACTTTAGAAGGACTACTGCTTGATCCATATAATACAATAGCGGCCGGAGCGAAATTACCACCGGAATTCAAGGATGCACCTGCATGATCAATAATCGTATGTATCAGTTTATTTGATGTTCGTTCAGAAAAAACAAAATCAAATCCATCCCAGGAACCGGGCTCTTCGACTAGCCCCAGAAACGAAATAGGTGCAGCAACAGTCCCCACTGCATTCAATGAAACGCCGTCCGTAACTTGAATACGTCCGCCCTGATTCACATAAATTGTAGCACCCGCCTCAATGATTAGGTCAGCATGAAGATTAACATTGCTAATTTCATAAGAAACATTGAGATGCTTCCAGGTTTGTGCTTGATCGAGTCGATTATCGACAATCTCAATTCGATCAATGGTGTTACCCGTGTAATCACTCGCTTTATCCAAATAATGAACCGCATTCACATGCACACGGGCGGACTTTGCGTTGTTCGTGAATTGATTATTAGCAAACTGACTCAAATTTGCACCTGCGGCAGCATCTAATGCAAAACTTGCACTATGTCGCACGATGCTATTACTCATACGTAAACGTTGTGGCGTACTACTGGCCCCATAGGTCACAATCGCTCCCGAACCATTGCCAACCGCACCACCGGCATACTCTACGATAACATAATCTAAAATATTATTTGGGCTATTGGATGAGAGAAATCGAATACCACCCCAATCCCCCGCGTATCCATCTTCCGATGTAAAAACAATTGGTTTATCTACGTTCGCTTGTGCAGTGAGCGCTGCATCACTATCGACTCGTAACTGGGTATCGTGTTCAAACACCAAAGTTGATCCCGGGCTTATTGTCAGATTTGCATTAGCAATCTCTAAACCGTCAACAAAATACGCAGCATTGGTTTTTGGCCACGTTTGTGTGTTGGTCACACGACGTCCGTTGGTCACAACAATATAGTCAAGCATATTGCCACGATAATCACTTGCTTCATCCAATTGGGAAACATCATTGGCTGCCATTTGAATTGCGCCCAAGGTATTTCGTTTGAAATTGTTTTGCGAGAAATTCACTAGCCGACTATTCTCGGATACATACAAACCGTATCCTTGACTATCACTTAAGTTTACCTTGTGCATTTGCAAATAGTTACCGGGTGAGGAACCATATAAAGTTAAATTCGCATTACCCAGACCAGCCTGTCCGGCATATTCAATGGTCACATAGCGCAAGCTATTTTTTAAGTCATTTGAGTTTATCAAGGTCACGCCATCCCAATAACCGGCCAATTGACTCACACTCGTTAACAAAATTGGTTGTGCTTGCGTACCATCGGCGGTGATCGATGCTCCAGTCTCTATGCGCAAACCATCTCCGTCATGAAAGATTAAACTCGCCCCTGGTGCAAAATTGATATTGTAATTGCTTGTTATGGTAATCCCACCATCAACAAATGAACAACCTGCAGGCACGACTAAATCTTCAGAATAACTGCCGCTTTGCAATTGATTGCTACAGTTCTGATTGTTAATGATCACCTGTGCACTACGATGAGTACCCAGTTCGCCATACACTGACACATTTGCTAAGACTACGTTGAATTGCTCACTTTGTTCATCATTCATATCAGCTTTGATGGGAATATAAATAGTTTTATTGCTACTATCACCACGATCCCAAAATAGCTGTCCATGTTTTTCACTAAAATCATAAACCACTAAGGCACTATCTTCTTCGGTCCAATAATCCACACGTATAACTTCGTCAGTGTTACCCGTACGCTGAACCGTGAGCGCCACTGCAGCATCGTGTTCACCTACATTATACGTAGACGCAGTAAAACTAATCAGCGATTGTTTGGCTGCAGCGTTAACATCAATCGTATAGGTTTGGTTTTGCACTGCTTGATAATTACCGGCCTGATCTTCAGCAAAAAAACGTAAAACACTATCCGTGCTAATGCGAATAGGTCCAGCGTATTGAGTGGAGGAGCTTGTCGGTTCACTACCATCGAGCGTGTAATAAATCGCAGCACACAATAAACCCGAATTATCTTCACAAGCCAAGCTTACGGTTTGCGCTTTGGCATAAGTGCCGCCGACAGGCAAAGCGTAACTATAGGGTGCGATCACATCGTCGACCGCCTGACTGGTGGTACTTGCACATGAAGATGAACTCAATGGCGATTCATTGCCGGCGGCATCCATGGCGCTAACCTGGTAACAATATTCAGTGGCCGGCTTTAAAAACTTGTCCACGAACAGAGAGTATGGCGTGACAACAATTTTACTTGCGGGTTGACTGGTTTCCTTGCGATAAACATGATAGGACAACACATCACTATCGTTGGAAGGTGTCCAGCTCAAACTCAATTGTTGATGAGAAATTTGATTAAAAACTATATCAATAGGTGCAGCAGGTTTTGTATTATCCAATATCCCCAAAGTTTCAGTACACGCTTTATTCGATTTGTTTGATTGATTGCCTGCAGCATCAATCGCTTGAATACGATAACAATATTGCGTGCTGCTTTGCAAACCTACATCACGAAAAACCGGCACGGGTACTCGAGCGACTTCCACATTATCACGAAACACGATATAGCCAGCAATACCAAGATTGTCATTTGCCTGGTCCCACACAATTAAGTTACTGCTAGTGCTGGCGGCCAATGCCGTTACCTGCTGTGGAACGGAAGGTATGACACTATCGTTATGATTTAACGGATGAGCCAGATTGAAGCCCGATAATAGATTTCCTGGCAAACCTGTATCCGGGTCTTGAAGACCTAATTGCAACACATTGGCCTGCATGTGAATAAACGTAAAATCCAATAAGCGATCAAAACCTGTTTGATCGGCATTAAACGCCGAAGTCACAAAATGAAACTGTTCAGGCACCGCAAATTCAGCGTAAGCCAGTTTCAGAATTGCTTGTAGTGCTGCAACCAAAGCTTCAATATCATCAGCACTGGGTACTTGAGCCAACTCACCCGATTGTTCAAACAATGTTTTTATATTTAGTTGCTGAAAAGCAAACCAGTTGCGCACCACCAGATCACTCAACGGATGCACATTTGCAGTGCCAGGGTTATTCGCAATACTATACAATTCCTTTTCTTGGTTTTTTACGCGGATCAAAAACGGTGCTTGGAAATCCTTTACATCAATTTGATAAAAACCTTGCACATTCGTCTGCGCCTGTGTCCGTTTGCCTTGACGACCTCTTATTTCTACGCTTGTATTCGCTAGCGCTTTACCAACCGCTACTGTTCCACTCACCTGACCGGTGCCAATCACGCCGTCGTCACCCCCTTCACCTCCACTTCCACAGGCCATCAAACTGATGCTTAAGCAAAGTGTGAGGAGTTGTTGTTTAATTTTTTTTAAACCGTCCATTGTTTTATTCCTCATCTGTTTTATTTTCAAAAAAATAGATTCCCAAACCAACCCGATGGGTTTGCTCATCATCATCTACTTGCATAAACTGTTTTCGCTGAGCTAACCACTGATCACATTCACGCACCAGATCTACGCAGCGCTGTTTGCTAAACGCATGAAATTCTTTGACGATATGCGACGGCATATCACGATAACTGACCTGACGTTGAAAATAGGCTTCACTGACGGGTGCTTCCAAATTATGTGCAACGGTTTTGCTTAAATCGCTAATGCAACGCGCACCTACTTCAATTTTTGAGACATCGTTGTCTTGAGGAATATATGCCTCATTATTCAAACGCACTGTCTGCTTATCAATTTTTGTAACTGCACCTACTCGCAACAATTCATCGAGAATAGCGCGACCGGTTATATCGCCGCTATAACGCCCAGCCAATGCCTCAAAACTATCGTCACTGCCGCGTAGAACCAAGTCTTTTGCTTGCTGTTGCTCATTTAAAAAATCAGGATCACGTGTCCAACCAGAAATCACCCGTGCAGCGCGATTCAAGGCTTGCTTGCCAACAGGCGGCACGTCATCGTCAAGCTGTGATAAGCGCACCACCTCTTTACGATTCAGACCCGTGATCACCGCAATACGCGAATACGTCTGTTTACGGCCCTCAATTTGATAATGCGTCGCGGCAGTTTCGATATAAGCACGTTTTGCCAAAGCGACAAATTCGCCATGGGTGATGTCATATCGAAGCATAATCCGCACAATTGGTTTGAGTAGATGAATAATGGCTTTGCTAAGTATTGGGCTGATGTTTTTCATAAAAGGGATAATAGTCCCGTTTTTATTCACTGTAAATATTCTTACGGGATATTTTTCCCTTTTTTGATAATTTTCATTGATTATAATCGGTTAAACATTGAGTTATATTTCCAGATTACCACCTCCGGATGCAACCCTTTCAATTAAGAAAAATCCATAAGTTATTGCTTTGTAACAAAAATAAACATCTAAAGAAAACCTTAACTTCTCCGATAAATAAAGCGGTCAGTTTGTAATTGGGAAATTATTCCCAAATAAGACAAAAGCGGAAGGCATTCAACCTTCTCTTTGTATTTAAAACGAGGTAATGGCTATGACTTATTTCAAACTCAGCGCAAGCGCATTAGCAGTGTCTCTGGCACTTGCAAGCACGGCTTGCTCAAATGATCCAGTAACCACAACCGTCGCGAAAACCACGTCGGGTATTATCACGGGTTTTGGCAGTGTCTATGTTAATGGTGTGGAGTATGAAACCACTAACGCAAGCTTTTCTTTAGATGGAGCCAGCGGTAGCGAAAGCGATCTTGCCGTGGGCATGGTTGTTAGCCTAAAAGGTGAAGTAAACCCGGATGGCACTACTGGCAACGCAACAACGATTGAATTTGCCGATGAAATTGAAGGTGTTGTGACAGCTAATAACCTAGCAATTAACGCTAGCCTAACGGTTATGGGTCAAATCGTAACAACGTCAGCAACAACGATTTTTGAATCCAAAGTTGCGACGGTCACCTCATTAGATCAAATACTGAGTGGACACATTGTTGAAATCAGCGGCTTTAGTGACGGTGCAGGCAATATATTCGCAACCCGTGTTGAACTAAAGAAAGAAGCCTTGGGCATTGGTGATGAAGTCGAATTAAAAGGCGTTATCAGCAATCACAACTCCGCCACATCACGTTTTTTCCTAGGTGCACTGGAAGTCGACTATTCAGGCGCCACCTTAGAAGGATTACCAAATGGTGCAGCGGTCGATGGATTGTATGTTGAAGTTAAATCCGATGCAGCACCTGCAGCAAATCTGTTAATGGCTACCAAAGTTGAAATCGAAGGTGATGGTGACCGTGACATGGATTTCGAAGGTGATGAAGAAATTGAAGTCGAAGGCATGATTACCGCCGTGGGTGCCGATAGTGCATCGTTTAACGGTATGCCGATGGTGTTAGTGGAAGATGCATTGAAAGATTTGGCAGTGTTAAGCGTAGGCCAAATGGTAAAAATTCACGCCTATCAAGACGCTAATGGCCGTTTAACGGTAAAAGAAATTGACATGGGTCAAGATAGTGAAGTTGACATGCAAGGTTATGTGAACTCAGTGGATTTGAGTGCAAAAACTATTAGCATCTTAGGCCAAACTATTCATGTGAATAATTCAACCATTCTAATGGATAAACGTAATGCCGACGGCCTAGTACCTGAGCGTTATTTCAATATTGATGATCTAAGTGCTAGCAATAGTTTATCCAGTGATTGGATTGAAGTGGACTTTTATCGTGACGATAGTGGTTTGTTGATCGCTACAAAACTTGAGCGTGAGAACAACCCCGGTACATCACAATTGCTGGAAGGCGATGTTGAAGTAATCAATGGTCCCACCCTGATGATCTACGGTCTGAGTATTGATATGAGTGGCATCACACCTCCAGCTATGAATGTGGGTGACAAAGTCGAAGTGGAAATCGACTTTACATCAGGCGCCATGGTGGCAACTAACATAACAGTGCAATAAAAAAGCGGCTTGGTGGCCAGCAACGCTGGTCACCCTTTTTAAGCAGGTAAACAAACATGGGCAGTAACGATAAACAACAACAAATATTGCAAACAGCGATTTATCGTTTACTCAAACCGCTGGTAAGACTGTTGCTTCGTAATGGTCTGGCTTTCGCGGTTTTTTCTGATATTGCTAAAAAAGCTTATGTCGATGTCGCCGCCGACGAATTCAAACTTGACAACAAGAAACAAACCGACACACGCATTGCAACTATCACCGGCATACAACGCAAAGAAGTGGCACGCCTACGAAAAATCGACGCACAATTGCATTTACTCAGTTTGGAAAATCATCAACGCGCAGCGCGCATTGTTTATCACTGGGTACATGATGCAGACTATCAGAACGGAAACGGCTTAACCCGTGATTTAGACTTCGATGACACAGATATTTCCTTTTGCCAACTTGTCAAATCCCATAGTGGTGATATGACGCCACGCGCGATACTCGACGACTTACTAAAAGTTGGTGTGGTTACTCAACTCGACAATGGCAAAATCCGTCTTTTAGAACGCGCCTATGTGCCTGCACACAGTGAATTGGAAAAGTTAAAAATTCTTGGACGTGATGTGGCAGGTTTGGTCAACACGATTGATCGCAATATTTATCAAAAGCAAAAACCAGCATTTTTCCAACGCAAAGTTTATTATGACAACTTGCCTGCAGAATCAATTCCCATCATTTTAGAATTTGTCGAAAAACAAGGACAAGCTTTTCTAGAACAAGCCGATAAAACAATGGCGCAGTATGATCGGGATGTTAACCCAGCAGTAGGTGGTCATGAAAAAATCGCAGCTGGTATTGGTTTGTATTATTTCGAAGACCCTGATGCGGAGTAAAATATGTTGTTTTCAAAATTACACGCGGTATTAGTCATTGGCACTTGTTTCAGTTTATTCGCTTGTGCCGGTGGCGGCGAATCCGGAACTGGACAAGATGATAGCTCCAGCACACCCGACCCAATTGTCGCCAGTGGACAAATCACCGGCTTTGGCAGTGTGTTTGTGAACGGTGTAGAATTTCAAACCACCAATAGCTCGGTATCCCTAGATGGCGTAAGCGCCGCCGAATCACAGCTCAGCGTCGGCATGTTTGTCAACGTGCGAGGTTCCAAAAATGTTGACGGCTTAAATGGTAATGCCAGTTTGATTGAATTTGATGATGAACTGGAAGGTGTTGTGAATAATGTAAACATCGATGTCGATGGCACCGGCACACTGGATGTCATGGGACAAAGCGTTCATATTATGGCTGATACTATTTTGCAGGGTGTTGCGTCTGCTGACTTAATTGTGAATAACAATGTCATCGAAGTTAGCGGTTATTCCAATGGATTAGGTTCGATTTATGCCACTTGGCTCAATATTAAAGCTCCGACTTATAGTGGCACTGAAAGTTTGGAATTAAAAGGGGTTGCCTCAATGGCAAACACGACCAATAAAACATTTTTTATTGGCAGCCAAGAAATTAACTACGCCGATAGTTCGGTCGAGTTAATCGACTTACCCAATAATTTAGTTCAAGACAATTATTATGTCGATATCAAAAGTGAAGTAGGCTTTAGTGGTGCTGTTTTGCTAGCTAGCAAAATAAAATTAATCAACATCGATAAAAAAGAAGTCACAGGAACTAGCGGTGTTTCTGCCGAATTAGAAGGCGTTATTACCACTATTTTTACTACTGATCGCTTTGGCGTCAATGGACAAACCGTAATCGCCAGTGATAGCGTACTCACAACTGCAATGTTATTAACGACTACTGGCGTAAAAGTCGAAGTCGAGGGTACCTATAATAGTGATGGTTTGTTAGTTGCCGCTGACATTGAAATTTTTCAAGCGAGTAATCTTGAAGTTGCAGCCTATTTACAATCCGTAGATTTAAGCAATAGTAGTGATCCTATTGTTACAGTATTAGGCATTGCTTTCCATGTATTACCAAGTACGATATTAAAAGACGAAACAGATAGTGTTAATGGAAGCCCCGATCAATATTTCAATCTATCCAGCTTGGACAAACTGACCGGCACTCAGCAACGTCTTGAGATCCAGGCTTATAAAGATCCGATACGAAATCATTTTGTGGTGACCCGATTGGTACGTAAAAACTATGAGCAGGGTCAAAGTGAGGAACTCGATGGACGGGTCTCAACAGCCTCAACTGATAGCGGTAACACGATAGAAATATCAGGCATCGTAATTGACACCAGTGTAAACCCGAGTTTTTCTGCAAGCCTCAGCGTGGATGACCATGTGGAAATCATTCTCGGAATTAACGGTGAATTGATTGCCACAAGCATCAACTAATTCGTCAACGCTTGATTTCAAATAGCGGCCACCCTACAATGAGGGAAATATTCCCTCATTGTAGACACCATGGCCGAGCATCCTGACAACCGCATTATTATAAACGCCCTACGCCAATTGCTACGCCCTTTGGTTAAGCTACTCATTCGCCTACAGATCAGTTACCCATTCATGAGTGATTTACTCAAACAACTATACGTGGATGTGGCGCAGCAGGATTTTCAAGTTGAAAATAAAAAACTCACCGATAGCCGCATCAATGTTCTGACCGGGGTCCATCGGAAAGATATTCGTCGATTACGGCAAGTACCACCCAACCATAATGAGCAATCTGGAAAATCAGCATCTGTTAGCGCCCAAGTGCTCTCCACTTGGATATCCAATACCGATTATTGTTTTAAAAATGGCAAGCCCAAGCCACTGTTTCGCCTGGCCTCTTCTGGCGAACCTAGTTTTGAAACCTTGGTTGAAGCTGTGACCAAACAAGATATGCGCTCGCGTACTTTGTTAGACGAATGGTTACGTATCAACATAATCAGTATTGATGACAAAGACAAATTACATTTAAAAACAGATGCCTTTTTACCCGTGAATAATTTTGAAGACAAAGCCTATTTTTTTGGCCAAACCTTGGAGCAACACATGGCCGCCAGTAGTGAGAATATTCTCAATCCCCAGCCACAGCATTTTGATCGTTTTGTCTATTGCAACAATCTATCAGAACAGTCGGTCAAACAATTACAAAAGCTAGCCGAAAAAGAAAATATGAATGTTTTAAAAAATTTGAACAAAACCGCAAGAGAATTACAAAAACAGGACAAATCCAGCGAACAATCAAACTATCGCATTCACTTAGGCAGTTTTTTTTATAGTCAACAAAGCCCTAACCATTCGAGCCAAAACCATGAGAACTAAGACCAGCCTATTTATTGCCGTGTTAAGCCTATGCTTAGTGTATGCAAACGCTCACAGTGAATCGAAAGAACCTGATCAAAGTGGAATTGCGGGTACGGGTCGCAATGGGCCTATTCCAGAAGCTTTTATTGAAACACCGGATTTACCAGAAATCATCGATAATATTCCTGATCCGGAACTTCCAGCCGATATTACTCCGGAAATTACGCTGCCCTTAGACATGATTGACCAGACCGAGTCACAGATTGGAGGCCCTGCCAACTGAGGCTGTTACCAAGACAGCGTCGTTTGCAAACCACTACTCCATTGAGGACTGGACAAGCTAAAGCCTTTACTTATATAAATACTCAAACTTAGTGGTCGAGCCAACTTTAAGCTGTTTAACAGAATAATATTTTTCTTATTTTCACCAAAAGCTGTATGCGCTTGTTCGAACTGCGCTTGCAGCATCGTACTAAACCCAGGACTCCAGGCGTATATGAAACCTGCATCGACACCCCAGGTTTCTTTTAATTCAATCGTCGTCAAATCTTGCCGCCATTTGTATTTTGCTTGTGCCGATAGCCAAAAAAAACGCAGAAAATGACGATAGGCCAGGCGCATATCCGCATCATACTTACCCGTACCCAAACCTCGCTTGCTATCTGCCGTCGGAATTTTAATTTGAGTTTTTAATTCCACTAGCACCCGCCGATGTTGTAACAATCGCCGATATTGATAACGAATATATGTATCTGCTAGACCTTCAGAGTAAGCGCTGGGTCGTGTCAACACACCTTCGAGACTTGGACCACGAATGTGCAACCAGCCTGTACCCAGTCCTAGGCGATGCCTTCCCAGGTGGTATAAGTAACTAACAGGAACATAGTGCAAATAGGTTATTTTTTTATATCCATAGTCACCTTCGCTATAAAAATACCCACTGTTGATCCTGTGGTTGATACCGGCTTGCGCAGGCGCACAGCAAAGCAATATTAGAAAAAATACTTTCAATAGTTTTTCAATTACTTGCACGCTCAACCTATCTTAAATGGGGCTCTTGGTGGGCAACATACACTAAAAGTGTTTGACATCCTAGTCTGCATACCCTAACTTATAAATATGGGAATTTTTCCCATTTTCACGGAGGGAGAACTCATGACATCAAGCAACCAACACCTGATCCTTATACTCGGTTTATTAACGCTTACCTTTTTCTCGGCTTGTACAAGCTTTACAAACGAGGAGCCAGTGGCGGATGACAACACATTAGCACCACCCACTAATACAACTGAATTAAAAAAGGCCGGTTCCAACGAGGTATTTGAAACCGCCTTAAAAGATTATTTTGTGAAACTATTAGCAAATCAAGCAAATCAACCACGTCTCGGATTTGCAGACACGGCCGAATTTACGACCGCACCCGCAGCTGGTGCTGCTGATACAACAAGCGCTGCTCCCAACACATCCAGTGGCACTAACTTAATCGAACAAGGCGTGGACGAAGCGGATTTAGTTAAAAGTGATGATTCTCATATTTATATTGTCAAACAAGGACAATATGCCTACGCTCAACTCGATGTTGCCGTTAATTCAAGCGTCGCCAGAGTGGTCAGCGACGAACCTATGTTTGCACCTGGGACGCCGGTCTATAGTGAACCCTGGGAAATCCGCATTATGCAAAAAAATGCAAACGCCGTGGGTGCGGCAGAAGTGGCGGTAATTACATTGCCTGAACATACTAATTATGTCAAAGGCATCTATTTGCGAAATGCAAATAACACCGGCACAAATAAACGTCTCATCGTTGTTGCGTCTGTTGCATCGACTAATGTAGCTTATCCCTATAATTATGAACATAGCCTGGTGCTGAATTATGATGTTTCAGTAGCAACAGCGCCCAGCTTGCTTTGGAAATTTGAGATGCAGGGCTATAGTAGTGCAAGCCGCATGATCGGTAACCAACTCTATCTTGTTTCACAGAAAAATATTTGGATTCCAGGTCTAATTGAAGCAGCAAACTCTGAGTTGGATCGAAGAAGTAATCAAACCATTATTGACAATATTGTCAGTTCATCAATTTTGCCCACTACGTGGATTGACGATGTCGCTACACCCATGGTTCTACCGGGCGATTGTTTTATTCCGACTGAAAGCTCAGATGCTAGCGTCTATGCTCCCAATCTAGTCACGATAGCAGCACTAACGATTGATGATTTGAATAACAGCAAATTCGCTTGTACATTTGATGCCAGCCAGGAAGTCTATGTCAGTACTGAATCAATTTATCTAACCCGTGGTGAATTTTTTTATTTTCTTGATCCAGTCGCTGATATTGGTTTGCCGAGAAACAATACTATCATTCACAAATTTGACATACGTGACGCGGCGCTCAACTATAAATCATCGGCACGGGTACCTGGCCTGACAGGTTGGGGTAGTCAAAGCTTTTTCCGCTTTAGTGAGAAAGATCAGAAACTACGGGTCATCACCAGCCAATATAAAGATAACAGGTGGGGTGAACAAGAACATAAACTTTACATTCTAGCGGATTCTAATGGAGGCAGTTTAACGGGCTTACAAATCATTAGCCAACTACCCAATAGCGCACATCCCGAACCCATTGGTAAACCTGGCGAGAATATTTATAGCGTACGCTTTTTTAACGATTCAGCATATGTTGTCACCTTCCAAAAGGTTGATCCGCTTTATGTAATTAATCTAGCGGATGCACTCAATCCCTTTATTGAAGGCGAATTAGAAATTCCAGGTTTTTCAGATTATCTGCATCCCATCGGTGATAATTATTTATTAGGCGTTGGTAAAAACGCAATCGTTGAAAATAATACTGCATGGTACCAAGGTATCAAAATCGGTTTATTCAATATAAGCGATAAAACCAACCCGACTTTAATCAATAGTGTTGAAATTGGTAAGCGTGGCAGCAATAGTTTAGTGGCCTGGGATCATCATGCGTTTAGCATTCTTGATTTAGGCGATGGTCGACAACGAATCAGTATTCCTATGAATGTGCATGACGGTGAACCCTATTTGTATAATCGTTTACCCACTGCTGCTACTCACTACGCTTGGAGTTATTCCGGCACCCAACTACTGACCATCAACCAAAACGTAGAAAGTACTGCCGGGGCCACTTTAGTCAATGATGGTTTTCTAAAAATCGCTCAAGCGGATACTGGCTCAACGCTACGCTACATGTATCTACAGTCTCCACGCAGCATCATTACCGACAATCAAATTTATTTTGTCAATAACAGCGACCTTTGGTCTGCCGAATGGCTAGCGCCAGAGCAAGTTACCGGACCGCAATAGAACGCCATTAAGAGGGGGAGGGTTTTAAATAATCTTCCCCCTACCCCCTTCAAACAAAAACAAAACCACACATCAACCTTATCAAAACTAGACATAAGCCTAAACTTATACCAAACTTTAAACGATATATTACAAAGTGTTAGCACTACTATAGTTTCACTATAATTAATGTTATTCCTAACCGTATATTCAGTTTAAGGCTAGACGTTTTGGCGCATCACAAACGACTCAATCTATTTATTTCTTTTGCCATTTATATATTGCTCACCTTATTTTTGTTTTCTATTTATATACAAGCTGAACTTAGAACTGAGCAAGAACGGTTTAAATCTCAAACGAATACCTTGATCAATAGTATTCAAGAAAAGACCCGTGTCAACGAACTTGTATTAACCAGTGTTCGCGCCTATTTATCACAAAACCCACAAACCAGCACGCAATCACTAAATAATTTTGCACAACAAATATTTGAGTCCAGTCCACAACTATACATGTTAGAAATACAGCAACGGGTCAATCATGCACAAGTGAGTGACTTTGAGAAACGCTATTCAAATTTGTTAAACCAAAAATATAAAGTTAAAAGTTTTTCTTATAACGGCACCCGCCAATGGGAAGATTTAAAGGCTAAAGATATACATTACCCTATCACTTATTTATATCCAAGTGACCCAAGCACCATGGATATTTATGGTCTTGATGTGTATTCGATTCCACACCTTAAACCCGCTATCGAGCAAAGCATTCAAACCAATGAAATTGCTGCATCGGCTATTTTTGAACTGGTCGAAGGCGGTAAAGCATACATCGTATTTTTACCTATTTGGTCAAGTGTTGACAAAAATCAATCCAAAATACAATTACCAGAGAAGCTCATTTCTGTACTCGTAAAAGTTGATTTTTTATTGCCTAGCAACAATCCCATTATCCAAACATCAAAGATTAAACTGAAACCAATTAATGAAGCCAGCAACCACTTCCAGTTTTATGTTAATAACCAACACAATGATGGCTTCACTTTACGTCATTTGAAATTAAGCGAACCTGTCGGCAACAAAGGGCAACGCTTTATGATTGACGTTGATAAGCGTATTAACTTTTCTTTTCTCAATGTCGTCACATTTATTGCTATTGCTTGCATCAATGGTTTGGTCTTTCTGTTTCTATACAAGCAATATATGGTACACAAACAAGCCAATAATTTAGAAATTCGTTTTGGTCAAATTCTGGATAATTCATCAAATGAAATCTATATTTTCAATTCCAGTGACTTAAAGTTTGAAGTTGTCAACAAAGGTGCCCAACAGAATCTCGGCTACACAATGGATGAACTTTTACAATTAACACCTTATGATATAAAACCCGAATATGAACGCGAGCAATTTATTAATTTACTAGGGCCGCTGTATTCAGGTGAGCAAGAACTTTTACAGTTTGAAACAAATCATCAACGAAAAGACGGCACAACTTATCCAGTAGAAATCAATCTTCAATTGGCTCGCTCGGAAGACCCACAAGTCTTCGTCGCGATCATTCTCGACATTAGTGATCGCAAGCAAGCTCAAGAACGTTTGCTCCGTTTAGCTAATTATGATGACATTACTGGCTTACCCAATCGAAATTTATTTAAAGATCGTTTACAACATGCCATCGAAATAGCCCACCATCAAAACAAATTAGTCGGACTTATGTTCATCGATGTCGATAACTTTAAAAAAGTAAATGATACACTAGGACACTCTTGTGGTGACACTTTACTGCAACAAATAGCTTTGCGAGTAAAAGGTGTTTTACGTGAGAGTGATACGGTTTGCAGAATTGGCGGCGACGAATACACAGTCATTATCGAAGATTTTGCTCATCAGGAGCAATTAGCCAATATTGCTAACAAAATACTGCTAGTGCTCGATCAAAGTTTCGACATCGAACAGCACAAGTTGTTTAACAATGTCAGCATTGGCATTACCACCTATCCCATCGACGGCACTTCGATTGAAATTTTAATCAAAAATGCAGATACCGCGATGTATGAAGCCAAGGAGAAGGGCAAAGCGCGTTACCAGTTTTATACTCAGGACATGAACGAGAAAGCTTTTAGACGCATGGAGTTAGAAAATGATTTGCGCATTGCGGTGAATGAGAATCAATTTGAATTGTGGTACCAGCCGCAATTGGACACCAAAAGCCAAGAAATTCGTCATGTCGAAGCGCTTATTCGCTGGCGGCATCCAATCAAAGGCTTGATTTCACCATTGGACTTTATTCCCATTGCAGAGGAAAGTGGGATTATCCTCGACATCGGCACCTGGGTTATCAATGCTGCAGCCCAACAAATTATTGAGTGGCGCGATAGCTATCACGCAACAATCGGTGTCAGCATCAATGTTTCCGGGCGTCAGTTCAAAGACCCACAATTTGTTCAACACATCACTGATGTGACTAACGCCTTGGGCAATCAAAAAGACTTACTAGAAATTGAAATCACCGAGTCTGTTTTATTAGATGATTTGGAGCAAAATATTGAAAAATTACATGCCATTCGCTCCCTAGGCATTAAAATAGCCATCGATGATTTTGGAACCGGTTATTCCTCATTGAATTATTTAAAACGATTCCCGGTTGATATTCTAAAAATTGATCGATCTTTTCTCGTCGAAATCCCCGACAACCAACAAGACAGAGCCATTGTAAATACAATTATTGAGTTATGCCGACATCTTAAAATTGATATTGTTGCAGAAGGAATCGAAACCGAGCAACAACTACAGTTTCTGGTCCAACACCATTGTGATTTTGTTCAAGGTTTTCTGCTATCCCGTCCTTTGCCAATCCCGGAACTCGAACAATGGATTCAACTTCACTTAAAGCGAGCTAGCTAGCAACAAAACATTCGTTAAGCTTACCAAGCCACCGTGATTACGACATTGTCCGTATAAACACCGGGTGCCACATTCTGCCGACCAGGAATGCGTCCATACACTGGGATTTGCATACTACTGCCACCACCAATTCCATTAAACACTTCACTACCCGCTTCACCAGTACCCCAAATTAGAGTGAAACTTGGATCAAGATAAAGATTGTAAAGTAAACTGCTATTGCCACTCGCATCGCGAAGCTGTCGTGTAATCACAGAGCCCTGACTATTCAAACCCGCATCAAGTGTTACCTGATAGGATAAATTCAAGTCACACAACACTTCTACCAAACCATTACTATCGCTCGGAATAGCAACAAAAGGTTCATAAGTGCCGAAACTCAAACTTAATCCCGTGACTAAACAATTACCCCAAGACAACGCAGGTGTGAATACAAGCAAGAAACAAAAGACTCGACTATATTTCACAATAGACATCCTCCAACTCAACTTGTAATTCCTCACTTTGTGGTACATTGATTTCAAAATCGCACTGTTCACCTTTATAAAAGAGTTTGCCAGCATAACTTCCCGGATGTAAATTTTCTAAATAAATTTCACCACGTAAACCAACAATCGAATCAATTGAACCTTGAGCGGTCTTGATGCGATATTCGGCGTAGTCAGCTGGTTTCCGCTGCATACCCTGGCGAAAATAAATATGCCCAACAAACCCTTGAAATTTTTCTAACTCAAATTCCGCGACACCACCACTGCGAAAACTAGGTGAAATTGTTTGTCTATCGTTGTGCAAACTCATATTGACAGGAAGCGCACTGGCGTCTATCGACAAACTGTTCTTCGCATAAGAGGTTAAATTGGGAATAATCAAACGACCCTTTTGCGTGCGTCCCATAGGTTCATTATTGTAGAATACTTGGATATCGTCCAACTGCCCGGCTTTAACCAAAGCGAAGCTATCCCGTATAGGTTGTGTTAAAAAGAATTCATTGTCAACAAAAGCCAAGCTACCGGAAATACTGGTTTGATAGGATTTGTAACCGACAGCCTTAGTCACATCACTGGAAATGAGTGCAAACTTATTTTTGACGCGTAAGGACGCATCGCCCACCCAGTCGCCATTATTTTTAGTTTGTTCGGTTTCACCCAAACGTAACCGATAACCGATGCCACGACCCGCAGGCGCGGTTTCATGAATATAAAAATTCTGATTGAAGTGATCTTCATCCTGAGTGTAGCTTGCATTTGCAGCGGCACGTCTACCCAAACTGGTGTGTAAACTTAACAACATTGAATTGGAAAACACACCCGCTGTTTGCATCTGAGTTGCTCGCAATAATAGGGAGGTTAAACGACCAATGCGCGTACTCAACACCACACTTAATCGCTGAGAAGCCGTTTCGCGATGGTATTGTGTTTCATTATAATTAAATGATATCGAACCTAGTTTTAGACCATGTAAACCAGCGCCAACATTTTGTGATTGTTTGGTGCGAACCACACCCGGTGGTAAATTATGGTGCGCATAATTTTCATCAAAATAGGAAATATCCGAGCGTAAATGGAAAAATTTTGATGTATAGTAATAGCGCGCATAAGCAGCTTTAGCGCTTTTAGCCGCACTTCGACTAATGGCCACACCGGCGCTCAATTCGCCTTTACGACTTATCAAAACATTCAACATAGGCCCAAGGTTTTGCAAATCAGGATCGGCTTCACCACGCAAGCCCAGAGTTAACCAGCGACGAAATCCAAAACGGTGAAATGCCATTACGGTGGGGTGACTTGTTTTATAACCCACATCCCAATTTGCACCAACGACTTCATTATTCAAATTCTGTTGTTTGAAACCAATGGTATACGAATATTCATGCACATTTTTTTTTAACAAACGATTCGACACATAATACGGTACACCAAGCACACGTTCGCGCCCAAACACATCGGTTATTTTTAAAAATGCTTCGCCCGAGCCATAGACATTTGGTAAGTCGTTAATTTCAAATTGACCCGCAGGCAAGCGCTCTGAACGCACCAACACATTATTCACATAAACATCGACCGTGGAACTGGTTTCTAATAAACCACTCACATCGAGCCCAGGGTATTGTGCAAAGTACGGCGACAAAGAAAATACCCGACTAATATTCAAACCCGCGTAAATACCACTACTGCCCAATTCACCACTACTCACCGCAACGTCACCCAGTGTAAGTCGTAGTAATTTATTTGGAATATCGCGAGTTATATTCGACATGGTTCTCGACCAAAAACTTGCACCGTCAATTTGCGTATAATAAAACTGGCTACGCAATAAGAATCCATGTGCATTTACCACGGCTTCCAAAGGAATTTTCGGTTGGCTATAGGCTTGCCCACTTGCACCGTTTTGAGGAAAACTATAATTCAGAAATGCTGAATCAATACCAAAAAGATTATTTGATTTTGTTTGCGGCGTCGCACTCACAACTGTTTTGTTTAGTAAATGCGGGTCAACTGAAAGTTGCAAGGACAAACTGCTTTCATTGACACTATAACTCACTTGAGGACGTAAACGTTTTAGGGATACGTAGGCGGTGTGTTTGACATGCACAGCAGTATTAACCGCTCGAATACCTAGTCGTTCAATATCATCGGCACGAATTAAAATATCTTCGTCTTTGGCCAAAAGTACGAAATATTCACCTTTATCTTCCTGATTGAGTAAAATTTTTAGTGGGATTTCCAAATCTTGCTTATCTGCACAAACAAGTGTTGGCAGTAATACCAATAAAACGACAACAACAGGTATAGCAAAACGTGTCATCAATAATCACCATGGTTAAGGACCTGCAACCTGTGTTTTCTTACGTGCAATCGCTTTACATTGCTCAGCATCAATGCTTGTTTGGGAATGTAAAGTTTTTTTGCCGGCTTGCACGGCTAATAGATATTGTTTGGCTGCTCGGCAGTCGGCTTCTTGCAATGGAATAGTAAATGTCCGTTCGACACCCGGCAATATATACCAACCGCTGGTTTCCACCGTCGATAAATCCGTTTGTGACTGATCTTGAGCCACTGCAAATATTTTCTTTACTAAATAGTGACTATTGCCTGTGTTTTCCATGGTGACATGGATCGCGCCGTTTCTCACACTGGTACGAGTAATTTTGTGTTTTGGCTGTTGTTGTTTTGCTTTTATGAAAATGGGCATACTGAATCGAAACGAGAAATTCAATGCGCCTTGTTTTTGCCCTTGTCCAGGTAACTCTTGCGCGAACAGTCGATAAAACTTTTCATGCTTTAAAGCGGGTTCACCGCGATAACCGATACGCACTATGCGTTGTTGATCTTTTTCCAATGTGACTATTTTTGGAAAAAAAATGATGTCTTGCGTGGGTTCGTATAAATCATTGCCCGCACTATCTTGTGCCCACTTCACACTTTCCAACTGCACTGTGACCGCATTATCACTGGTATTGGTAAGCTTCAGAACATCCGATTTTTTTTCACCATCAAATTGAAAACGTAAGGGATGAACTTTGAACGTACTGGCATGCACGAAAGTGGATACAAACATCAATAGCACAAGAATTAGACTGGTGCGAAAAAGCAACACAGCGTCCCCCACATGAATTCAATATTATTATTAGCATGCGCCCGGTCGGGCGTTTAACCCAACCGGTGCAAGAAAACCATTAGAACGCAACAGTTACCGTAACGGTATCGGTGTAAACCCCTGGAGGTGCTGGCTGGTTACTCCAGACTTGAGCGTCGACAGTATAAGTTGTAGGTGAACCCGCACCTAAACCATCGACTGCATCGGCTGGATAGGTATCTGTGACCAAATTATCACCCCAATCATTGCCAATATAAGTTAAACGATACAATAAAGGATCGCCGACACTATTGGCCATGGCACGGTTAGCACCGTCATAATGCATACCTGAATTCAAACCAACTTTGTAAGCAACGCCCTGGTTACAGGTGACTGCAATAGTGCCTGTCGTGCTGGACTCTGTACCATCATAAATACCAAAATCAATCGGCGTGGTTTCAACTGTGCAAGCGGACGCCACTGTGGCCATAATATCCATAGTGGTGGAAACTTGAGCTTGAGCTGATAGTGGTAATAAAAGACTTGATGCTAGAACTGGCACAGCGAAGAGACGTCTGTCCATGAATAAACTCCTTGTTATATGTGAACCTGTTTAGCAACTACAACAGCCAAACATGTTCATCCCCGACAATAATACTTCCCCAAGTACAATTACAGACCATAAAGTGAGTGCCTGCAAGCTTAATTGTATAATTTACTCAAGAATTTGTGAATGACATATTTTTGACGACCAAAAATGGCTATGATTTGCTTGTTTTTGAAAAATACAGCAGCATTGATTAATGCATAGGAAGACTTCATATGGTTTATCGTCGTGACAAATCACTCGTAAGTGAAAATAAAAATGCCGGCAATTAACCGGCATATCTATTTTCTTAAGGACTGGTTTTAAATAATTGGCTGCTCATCCGCACCTTCTTTTTCCGGTGGCATTAAGTCTTGTTTAGTCACGCCGAGCATTAAAGTTGTTGCACTAGCAATGAATATTGATGAATAAGTTCCAACGATGACGCCTATAATTAATGCCGTGGCAAAAGCATGAATCAAGGCACCGCCAAAAATAAATAACGCGGCTAGCACCAATAAAGTCGTTAATGAGGTCATTAAGGTACGGGCCAAAGTCTGGTTGATCGATGTATTAATCACCTCAGTCGGTGTACCTTTGCGCATTTTTCGGAAGTTTTCCCTGACCCGATCAAACACCACGATGGTGTCATTGAGCGAATAACCGATAACCGCTAGTACGGCCGCAAGTACGGTCAAATCAAATTCAATATCGAGAATGGAAAACATACCGATTGTAAAAATAACATCATGCACCAAGGCAGCAATGGAACCTACCGAAAAGCGTTTTTCAAATCGAATCCACACATAAATTAAAATACAGCCCAAGGCCGTGAGCATGGCTAGCCCACCTTTTTCCACCAACTCGTCACCGATCTGTGGTCCAACGAACTCAACACGACGCATTTCCACAGCAGAGTCAGACGTGTTTTTTAAGATATTCAACATTTGTGTGCTCAAGTCCGCACTACTGACACCTTCTCGCGGCGCAATCCTCACCAGCACATCTTTAGCAGTGCCAAAATGTTGCACGACGGCGTCATCAAATCCATTTTGCGCTAAGGATGAACGCACTTTGCTCAAGTCTGCCGACTCTTGATAACCGACTTCAATCAACGTACCCCCAGTGAAATCAATTCCGAGATTTAATCCACGTACACCAATTGAAATAATACAACCAATTAAGATCACAGCCGAAATGCCCATGGCGACTTTGGCATGTTTCATAAAATCGATCGTAGGGACTTTCTTCAAAATTTCCATGTTATTCTCCTAAATCGTCGCCACTAAATTGAAAGTTTTTTCACTCTACGTCCACCGTAAATCAAATTGATTACACCGCGCGTACCCACGATAGCGGTGAACATTGAGGTTAAAATTCCAATGGATAATGTAATCGCAAATCCTTTAATTGGTCCAGAACCCATAGCAAACAAAACGATTGCGGCAATTAAGGTGGTCACATTGGCATCGGCGATGGTCATAAATGCTTTGCCATATCCTTGATCAATCGCTTGTTGCGGTGAAACGCCGGCACGCAGTTCTTCACGTATGCGTTCGAAAATAAGTACGTTAGCATCGACCGCCATACCCACGGTTAATACGATGCCCGCAATACCAGGCAAAGTTAGCGTCGCTTGCATAATTGATAACACGGCGACGATCAACACTAAGTTTAGCGCCAAAGCTACATTAGCAACCAGACCAAATCCCATGTAATACACCGCCATAAACGCGAGTACCAAAACAAATCCGATAATAACCGAAGCAAATCCCTGATCGATATTGTCTTGACCCAGACTCGGACCAACTGTGCGTTCTTCGACAATATCAATCGGCGCTGCCAATGCGCCGGCACGAAGCAACAAGGCCAGATCGCGAGCTTCGTCAGTGCTATCCAATCCAGTAATTTGAAAACGGCTGCCTAAACGTTCGCGAATGCGGGCAACATTAATGACTTCTTCGACTTTGCGTTTACTCTTAACCGTCTCGCCACCAATTTTTTTGTATTCGGTTTTTTGTTCAATAAAAACCACGGCCATGAGTTTGCCAACATTTTCTTTGGTGGCGTTAAGAAAAATTCGTCCGCCTTTGCTATCCAAGGAAATAAATACCGCAGGACCACCGGATTGCTGATCAATACCCGATGACGCATCAACAATATAATCACCGGTAATCATTACTTGTTTTTGCAACAATTGTGGTGTGCCATTGCGTTCATGGTATAACTTAGTGCCAGGAGGTATGCGACCTTTGGCTGCCGCCGCAGCACTATGCTCTTCGGCCACCATGCGAAATTCCAAGGTTGCAGTTGCGCCTAATATTTCTTTCGCACGAGCGGTATCTTGCACGCCGGGCAGTTGCACAACAATGCGATCCACGCCTTGTTGTTGTATCACTGGCTCAGCAACACCAAGTTCATTCACACGATTGCGTAAGGTGGTAATATTTTGCTGCAAGGCAAATTTTTGAGTTTCACGAATTTCGTTTTCGGAAATAGCCCCACGTAGATAGAAATATTTTTCATCTTGTGCTTCCGTATAAACTAAGTCAGGGAATTCTTTGCGCAATAATTTACGCGCTAGCTCACGTTTATCAGCATCACGAAAACGCACTTCCACATGGGCATTACCTTCAGTCACGCTACCTTCGTTGCTGACACTAAGATAACGTATCTTGTTATCGCGCATGAGGCTGCGAAAATCCCCACGATAACGTTCAATCGACGCAGCAATCGCGGCATCCATATCCACTTCCATTAAGAAATGTACACCCCCACGCAAATCCAACCCTAGATACATAGGCAACGCACCCAAGTCAGATAACCATTCTGGCGTCGAAGGTGCTAAATTCAATGCCGTAATATAACCACGTGAACTTAATAAATCGCGGATTTCATCTTGTGCTTGTATTTGTGATTCCGTATTTTTGAAACGCACCAATAAACCACGTTCGGTCAAGCTCATGGATTTTGCTTCGATTCCACGTCGTTCTAATAAAGCTTCAACTTTTTTCATCACTTGGGTATCGATCTTAGCCCCACGCGGCGGTGCCGAAACTTGCACGGCTGGATCTTCGCCATAAAGATTTGGTAAAGCGTATAAAGCACCAATCGCGATAACGAATATAATGATGAGATATTTCCACAAGGGATAGCGATTCATTGACTGCGTCCTTTTGGTAATTCTATTGCTGTTGTTTTCCAGTGTTGCGCCGGTTTTTGCTTAGCGTGCAGCTAATCTGCTTAAACTTGGGGTTAAGGCTAAAAAAAGCAAGCCTTCACTCGCAAGCAAAAAAACAAACGACCGCGTTGAAGCGGTCGAAAGCATTAAGCAGATTTGATTGTACCCTTAGGCACTAGGGATGCCACGGCATGTCTTTGCACTTTTATTGTTAAATTATCCGCAACTTCTAGTGTAATAAACGATTCGCCGGCATCAGCCACTTTACCAAGAATGCCACCACTGGTGACCACTTCATCGCCTTTGGCGATGCTCTCAGTGAGTTTCTTATGCTCCTTGGCGCGTTTCACCTGAGGGCGAATCAATAAGAAGTACATAATAACGAAAATCAGCAATAAGGGGATCATGCCCGCCAAACTACCACCGGCTTGACCGGCTGCCGCGCCACCTTCTGCCATGGCGTCAGATATGAAAAAACTCATGCAATCATTCCTTTATATATATGAAGAACTTGAAAGGGCGCTATTATTACACATCCGGGCAGACTTGTGAGCGCATGGCATAAAATTCTTGGCGCCAATCGTTAAACCGCCCAGCTTCAATAGCATCCCGCATTTGTTGCATAAGCCAATGATAATAATAAAGATTATGAATGGTATTAAGACGCGCCCCAAGAATTTCACGACTTTTGTCCAAATAACGCAAGTATGAGCGACTGTAATGTCGGCAAGTGTAACACTCGCATTGCTCATCTAGTGGCTTGGTGTCGTACTCATATTGGCTATTACGTATTCGCACTACACCATTTCGGGTGAATAAATGACCGTTTCGTGCATTGCGTGTCGGCATAACACAATCGAACATATCAATTCCGCGAGTCACTGATTCAACCAAATCTTCTGGTGTACCGACACCCATCAGATAACGCGGTTTGTCTTGTGGCATGAGTGGTGCGGTGGTGTCGAGTATGCGTAACATATCTTCTTTCGGTTCACCTACAGATAAACCTCCAATAGCGTATCCATCAAAGCCAATATTAGTTAGTTCTGTAAGTGAGCGCTCACGTAACTCAGGATACATACCACCTTGCACAATTCCAAACAACGCATTGGCATTGCCTTCATGGGCTTTTTTTGAGCGCTCGGCCCAACGCAAAGATAATTCCATGGACTCCTTAGCGACAATTTCAGATGCTGGGTAAGGCGTGCATTCGTCAAAAATCATAACAATATCCGCACCCAAAGCTTTTTGTACCGCCATAGACTCTTCCGGGCCGAGAAAAACCTCACGTCCATCAATAGGTGACTTAAAAGTTACCCCTTGCTCGGTAATTTTGCGCATTTCACCCAAACTAAAAACTTGAAAACCTCCGGAATCCGTGAGAATTGGCTTATGCCACTGCATAAAATCGTGTAAATCGCCATGAGCCTGAATCACATCCATGCCCGGACGTAGCATTAAATGGAAGGTATTGCCGAGCACGATTTGTGCGCCCAGATCGAGTAATTCATGGGGTGTCATTGCCTTGACTGTGGCATAGGTACCCACTGGCATAAATACCGGCGTTTCCACCACGCCACGTTGGAAACTCAAACGTGCACGCCGCGCCTGACCATCTGTTTTAAGTAATTCGAATTGCATGTGTAAACCTGAGACTAGACCAAAGCCAGGCACTATAACAAACTTCTCTTATCGAACGAAGTTGCTTAATCACTCTACTCTATCGTCCACCCAGAAACACGATTCGAATCAATTTACGTCACAGAGAATTGATACTTTTGTTGTATAGCAATCTCTCCCAATAAATCTATAATGTTTCGCCTGGGAGGGGGATCGATGGAACAGAATCATGCAAAACCACTTTGTAACCAGCGTTGGTGAAATCGCTTTAACCGATGGTTTGAGTTTGCCAAACGCGGGCAGCATACTCGGTATTGAAGACTTTGACGCAGATAGTCTAGCGAGGGAAATTGTTTATCAGCTAAGAGAAAAGTCCTGGCTAATAGACTTCATTCGTTCACACACACAGCACTATGTTGCAGACTTACATAGTGACAATATGCTTTGTTATCATTTAAGTGATCAGTTACGGCAACAACGAATTCTGATTAGCCGCTTTGAAGCACCCAGTGGTGGCGGTGGTTCTGCACCCGCACCAAGTACACTCGCGTCAACCCCTCCCCCCAGACGTCCCCGCCCAGCAAAAGCCGTTGCCGCAGAAGAAGAAGCGCTGGGGCCACAACCCGATGAAGTATCTCAAGTTAAAACTTTGCGTGCTGCATCTGAAAAGGGTTCCCCCTTCTGTGAGGTTTGTGAAAAAGCCGCAAAACAAAATTCGAGAAAGTCCTCATGAGCGAGTCTCATGCCATCTATGCATTAGTCGATTGTGCGCGTGACCGTCGTTTACATGCCGCCATTAGTCGCTCAGCCTGTCGCCATACTTGCTTGATTGATGTGCATGAGGACGATGAAATCACTACTGTCGCTCCTTATTTAGTTCAGCTTTACCCTGACCGATTGCTTTACCGTGCCTTGTTTGAAGAAGGTGCAGCAAAACATTGGTGTATTTTTTTCACCTCGCATTATGATTATGAAATTTTACTCGAACATTGCCGTGAGATTTTATATGCGCGTGCGCAAGATCGTAAAAAAATGTTCTTCCGTTATTATGATCCACGCGTACTGCGTAAACTCTTGCCTGTCTGTGATGACAAAGAACTCACTCAGATATTTGGTCCTATCACGGCGTTTTGGCTACATGATCCAGAGGACGCTTGCCTGCACCATTACTTTTTAAAAGATAAAATGCTTTGTATTAACAAGCAGTCCTTGCTTTCACACGATAATGAATTGACTGAACCAGTGTAGATAATAAAGAGTACAAACTTACATGCTAAATTTTCGCCCACACACCTATGACCAATTATCAAGACTGCCACGTGCGCACTTTGAATCTGAACTAGTCGAGTATGTAAAAACATTTTTTGCACGCGAGCATGAAGAACTAGGCGCTACCGCCAGTCTGGAAATTTGCCAGCGTATTTTAAACAATGCCGAATCCCTAGGCTTCCAACAACAAAAATCCATATTTTATTTTGTCAGCATGACTTATATGCTAGGTACGCGTTGCTTTGATGATCCACAAATTGAATGGCTGGGCGCACATTTGAAGAATGAGTTCACGCAAGAATCAACGCGTATTTCACGAGCCTGGAGTCATTGCCTAGATTACATTGAAAAAACCGCAGGTGATGAAAATCAATTGTTAATCGCAGCCCTCATCCGCGCCAAACATACTGCCCTTTCGGACGTTCCAGATTCTAGCAAGCAGGACTTTAACATTCAATTGCTCGATTTTTTACAATGGCTTTATCCAGAGAAAGTCGCCTATCAAACTAAAGAAAGTTTAAGCGATCTAATCAAACATGCATCACTAGTGGCCCAGCATCACTTAATGGATACAGGAAAAGGAATCGGACTGCTTTCTAGCATAATGTTGTTTCTTGGCAGTTTTGTTCACGAAGACCCACTTTATCCTTGGCTTGGGAAAATCTTGTGCGATAATTTCGCCACACCAGAATCTAAAATTCAGAATCTATTTTTTGCAACCCAAAATTATATTGAAATCGCCTTGCGTGATGATGTTCAGGCCGGAGCAGACGATGAGTAAAAAGAAAAAATCCAATCTAAATTCGCAGACCCAAACCATTGAAAGCAAACCTGCAGCATCGGTACCCGCTGAAGATTCAGGGCAGGAAAAATGTCCCGCGTCGCTTGTCAACACCGTCACTCCGATACTCACACTTAAACAAGCCAAAATCATTGCTCTACCGGCTGAGCGCAAAACCATAAGCGAAGATATTCATCATTTCCCCCCCAAAGATTTCGACGCTGCTTTTGTTGCCGAAGCAAAAATAAAATTTTCTGAAACCAATTGCGGCAATGCTTATGAGCAAGACGGCGAACTAAAACTCAGTGGTGCTAAGGTCACACTATGGCAAGATAAAGATTGCACCACCCCTATTGAATTACAAGGCGGCAGTCTCAGCATTCCCAACCATTCGTTAAAACAAGGGGTTTCCTGTTATATACGCGCCGAAGAAGCCGGAAACTGCAAAGTTGAACTTAAATTAAATGCCTCATCAAAAAGCGGCATCACGGTCGAACAGGCATTGTCGAAATCCATTACCATTGAATCCAGCAATCGAGTCTCTGCATTTATCAAAGCGGAACATTTAATAGTATTGCGTGAAAAAGATTTAAGTAAAAAACAACGCAAAAATGATTCGCTGGCTGGTTCAGCCGCCGCCGAGGCGGAACAACATATATTCAGCGATGCTAGCCGCATCGAACTCAGCGCTTTACAAACGGCCGATAATCCTGCCTATAAAGGTAAAGGCCAACTAATACTTACGCCAGCAAATGCGGATGTCTACTCCGATGCAGAATGCACAACAAAATTTGATGCGAATGGTAAAATTGATTTTGACAAACTCAGTGGTAGCGAACCGCTAAAACTTTGGTTGCGAGGAAAAACGGCTGGAAAATTCAAAATCCAACTAAAACTCGACCCACCCGATGATGACACAATTGTTGTCGACAAGCCTGCTGAAGGTGAACTTGGCTGTGTCGATTTAAAACTGAAGCTTTTCGATTTCAAGAAAAATGATATCAATTTAGCAGTGGAACCCGACGTTGCCGACCTCACTACCTATTGGGACCAGCTAAAAAACCTAAACCTTGAACAAAAGGAAATGAGTGATGCGGAACGAATCGGTACGGGCCGTGTGCTGCATATACAAAAAGACGGGCATCATGCGCGCGCTAAAATCGTTATCGAAAAAGCGAATGCTGCTCATTGGCCCGATGCCGCTAAAGATTACAAGTTAGTCCTTAACACTGCCGATGCAGATAAAAAAGGCAAAAAACGTTCGGGGTCCATTAAAGTTTTCGATGCCGAAACACAAGGCAGCAATCAAACTCTACCCCATAAAATTACACTCGCGGACGCCAAAGCCAAACAACAAACTTTTTGGGTTGAAGGTTCAGGCATTTGCGACGGCTGGCGCGGTATTCGCCTAAGTCTAGGCATCGACCGCGAAAAAGGCGGGCCTGATAAAACAGAAAAATGGGATGCCGACTGGGGAAGCTTCACTATTTGTAAAATCAAAGAAATTAAATGCGATGTCGATAACGACGGCGCAGGCGAAAAATATGTTGAAGACGGCAATAAAGTTTTCATTAACATCGCCAATGATGCACGCACATTAAAATCCGTCAGCGGCAAACGTAAAGCCGAAGTCACTGCGGAAATCGAACCTAAATTAAAAGACTTGGAAGTGTTTTTTAGTATTGTGGAGCACAAGGATAATTACGCAATTACTGATTTACCCGATGAGTTTAAGCAGACCAAAATTGGCAGACTAAAGCAAACCATAAAACCGATCGACAAAGACGACCCCAAAAAATTGCTGCACATGTCCGTGAAAACGGATGAGAACGGCAAAGCCAAGATTGAAACCTTGCAAGCACCACAAATGGGATTACATAAATTTAAAATTGGCGCTTACATACTCAGCGATGTGCACCATGCTCGCTACATTGAGGAACATAGTGATCTTGGAAAATACAAACCTGCACATTCCAAGGATTGGCTTGAAGTTTGGCGCCGAGTCTTCTTCCGAGTAGTAGCAATGAAGCGTTGGTCTGGTGCGTCTTATTTAGATCGCTTTGACCAAGGCGCTTTGGAATCAAAAACATCTGCAGTTGGAATAAAACTCGAACGTTCTTTAGCCCCTGTTGAAAAAGACTACGAAATTGCACAGCCTCATGTATTGAATTGGGCGAAAGCGGCACTTGGCGGTGCTGCGCCGGAACGCACTATGTATCTTTGTTTGATTAATGGACGGGGCGATAAAGGCAGCGAAGAAGACTCTTTTGACTTGGGCAACCCGACATTTAAACAAATAATGTGGACATTGCCCTATATTCGATTTCGTAATATTACAAACAAAGCAGACTGGTTGGTCCACATGAAATTGAGCTATGATGGTAATGACTATGAACTCACCAATAAAACAACGATTGAACAAACTGGAGATTTTGAATTTAAACTCCACCTCGATGTCGATGAACTTTGGGAGCAAATCAAGACCTCGGATGGTGAAGCGAAGGCAAACGATATGCTAGCCAATGCGAGCATCGAATTTAAATACAAACAAGAGAAATCCTCTTCTGGATTAAGTTGGGGTGAAGCGGTCGTGGTTTGCATGGACACTCGGGAGCCCGATCACGCAACAGAGAACGCCAAGGATTCCGCGAGCCATACATTTCTACACGAAATTGGTCACTATGTTGGCTTAGCCGCTAAGTTTCAACCTGACTATGATAATTCTGAAAATCCCAACTTTTATTCCGAACGTAATGGAGAACGCAGTGCACGCGGCAAAGGCGGTTATGGTGTTGGCCCACATTGTGATGGTTTGAACGATAATTGTGTGGTTTGGTATCAATTTAAGATGACTCAGGAGTATTGCCCGAGATGCAAACTTATGATGCGCGCGCGTAATCTATTTTCACTTAAAGCAGACGCAAGAGCCGAGTTTTAGATGATCAAATTTGATTTGCGCAATGTGACTTACCGCACCTTGCCAATACGTCGGCCAAAGCAGAATACATTTTTTGCGATCCTATGTTTTATTATCTTGATACCTAATAATGCATGTGCTGAGAACAATCGCATGCAACCAAAAGGAGTTACCATGTTAGATACCGATATAATCTCTATCAAAGAGCATATCAATTCTCCAAAAAAAGAGCCCGCTAATATTATAAAGCTAAATTTGATAGCACCAACTAATGACGAGGAACCCTCCCTGCTTGTACATGGTTATTACAACATAAACGTTGACCTCGCTGGGCACTATTCACAAAAACTACCTTCACCAATTTATATCGTTGCTGTGGCGCGTTCTTCTGGACATGTACATATTCAGAATTTAGTGGCAAATGATGATATCCCGGCACGTTATCTTGGCAACAAAGGTAAACCAACTGTTGTCAAACACGGGCCTACTGGCCCGTCAACAAAGGGTATATCTCATAGCACGTTCTTCAATGTTGACTTAAAGCGCCATCTTGGGCTTGGTAGTGCCGAAGATACTTATGATGTCTTTGCTTTTTTAGAAGATATCATTAGTAAAGTTGCCAGCGCAGACAAACGCCAGGAACAAGGAGATCAGCAAGACTCAATTCTCTATAACATAACAGCTCCCATTAATCACATGCACCCGATTTCATCAGCGAGTAACCAGCTTGCATTTAAGCAAACTTACGAAGGCACTGTTCTTAGTGGTAGTGCTGCGAGTAATCGCATTTCTTTGATTGTCTTTTCCATCAGTCAGCAGCAACCGGCATGGACTACGTTATTCGTAAAAGATCACCCGGGTATTCAATTTGATATTCCTTTGAAAACGTTTTTACCGGATGTGAAACCTGATGAAAAAGTTATCGCATTTGCAATGGTCGATGGAAAACGCTTAGCACCAATTTATCTGAATTTTCCATGAGGTCTATTTTCGCTGAGATGATGACGTGGAAGTTCAACCCGATGACCAAACAAGTTACAGACAACATTTAAAAACTTTAAGCAAGCTTTACCAAAAACTCACTTTTATCACACCTTTGGGTCGGACCCTGCTAAGTCGTTGTTTTCATAGAACCTATGACCGCAAAGATAATCTTTAAAGCTACTAGAAGCATAAAATCCAGTTGCAAAACAACCATGCTAGACTCTATAAGTAATGATCATTTCATAAATATCGCAATGAAGAATTTATGGGAAATATTTTTTGATATGTACTCGCTGGTAAACTTTTTCACTGGCTTGAATGAATAGAAACTTAATCTAGTATGCGATTTTCCTTGAGAGTTGTTGTGTTGGTTTTTCAATTAATAGGTAAAATAGCGAAGCAGCAAAAACACATATTGCAAGTGTGATAAAACAAATCAAAACACGAGCCCACTCAGCCTCTACGAAATTAGTAGATAGATTTATTACACGGCCACCTATTGGAACATGGATTAAATACAGCGAATAAGAAACCGTACCTAACCAAAAAAAACGATTATAGGATATTTTCACATATAAAATCATCAAGGCTACAACAAGCGCTAGTATAGGCATGATATAAGGTGCAAAAACTTGGCAGGTTGCAATGCAAATCAATCCTAGGGAAAACGACTCGTTTCTACCGGCTAAACCACATCGAAACTGAAAACAAACAATACCAACCAAAAATAGTGGCAAATAGTGGAAAAATAGATAAGTTTGTGGAATCAATTTTGATAACCCAAGTAACGCGAGTGTAGTAATCACGCGATACAATAAACGATTGTGAACAAGCAACGGGAATACTATGGCAATAAATAAATAATATTGAAACTCAATCGCTAAGGTCCAGAACACCACATTCAACCATGGCTCGGAAAAAAATGCGTTCAAATAAAATAGATGTAACACTAGAGATTTTAAATCAACATTAAATGCTTCTCCCTTATAATAAGGAGAAAGCGTCGACAAGTATCCCAGGATTATGACTAAAATGATGGATGCAAGATACGCTGGCTCGATACGGACAATCCGCTTAATCATAAATCCTTTGAATCTGCTGATATGATAGTTATTGCAATAAAGTGTGTAAGGAATAATAAATCCGGAAATAATAAAAAATATTTCAACACCCAACCAACCATAGGCACCCGTCATTTTGACGGTATTATCGATTGGTAAAAAATCCGGGCGTCCATTAGTAAAATGAAACCAGCAAACACTAAGCGATGCTATTCCCCGTAGAAAATGAATAATGGCAATATCATTTGTTGGTTGTTGCATGTATTCCGCTCATCGTTTCTACTCAGGTTGTTACAACAAACAAAATTGAAGATTATTGAATGATATGTGAGCATGTTTCACGGATAATCTTGAAATCAAGTAGATGTCCGCGTTCCTAGCCATAGTACAAACTTCTTCATTGAGTTATTAAGCTTCTTTCTTCCTCTAATAACAATTAAAGGATTTGTACAATTTCAATGCCAGATTCGCGTTTAACCGAAAATACCTCTAGAATATTAACACTTTGGGTCGGACCCACATAACCCGTTGTTAAATATAAAATTCCACTTAAATAAGGAAATTATAAAGCTTAAAGTGTGATTTTTTATTGAATATTTTGATTATAAAACGTCGTAGGTTCCCGCAAGCTGAAACCACTCTCCACTTTATTGATTTCCCGATACATTGCAGAAGCGCCCATTTGCTGTTTAACACGTTTTAAAAATGCATTTGAACCGATCGCTAGGCTATTGCTAAAGCATTCATCGCGCTTCATAAATACGCGCGAATTAATGCAATCCTCCAAATATGACAAATATATAATTTGAAATTTGTTAAAATACTTAACACCAGCAAGTTCATTTAATGCAGCTTGATCTATAATATGAGACTGTTTTGTTGGATGTGCAATTTGTTGAAAACCACCATGCAACCATTCACTAGGATGAGCAACAACACCGGCTCGTACCATATTCAAATCAATATAAGCCATACAACGCAACAAATACACTTCGGTTTCAATTGCGGTTGCATGATAGCGGTCCTCCCAGAAAGCCCCTTTTCTTGAGTGATGTTGATTATATTCTTGCGCCGTGCGTCCGGCGATGAGTTGCATGCTTTTTTGAATACGATTAGAGCCGGTATCACGAACAAGCAAATGTATGTGGTTTGAGGTCACAACATAGTTAAGCACTGATAAACCAAAACGCTTCTTGGCTTCATATAACCAATCAATCCAACGCTGGCGATTGTGTGCATATCTCAAAAGAAATTGCTGTTGATGACAACGTTGCGTCAAGTGCCAAACATGGCCGGGAATAAAGTATCGATTTGCGCGCGGCATATTCTTTTCTCTTTGTTTTTTGTTTAAAAAAACTTTGCCTTAGAAAAAACCACGGGTCAATAATCTAGCTGACAAACTAATTCTAAAAAACTAATAATAAACTTAAAAAAGACTAGATAAGGCTGTTTTCACCTCATATATAATAGAGATTTGCTGTATAATCAAGCTCTTGTGCGGGTCCGACCCAAAACATTAATAGATAAGGAGTATTTCTATGAAACGTCGGGATTTTATTCGTGTCATGGGTTTCAGTGGTGGTGCGTTTTTCTTACCACCGTTCCTAACAATGAGCGATGCGGTGCTCGCGCAAGAATTTTGGTTGGACGATTTGTCCAAATTCGAAGATATACGTTTAAAATTGCTTGCCTACGCCATGCTTGCACCAAGTGCACATAATACTCAGCCCTGGCTGATCAAATTGGAAGCAAAACAACAATTTAGTTTGTTTGTGGATCAGGATCGCTTGTTACCCGAAACGGATCCGCCGGCGCGACAAATTCATATTTCCCAGGGAAGCTTTATTGAGAATTTAGATATTGCAGCTCAAGCATTTGGCTACCATATGCAAGTGAATTATTTTCCTGAAGGTGAGTATGCAAACAATACAATTGAAAACAAAGCAGTCGCTCGTTTTAATTTACTGGAAAATAAAAATACTCAAGTAGATAGACTATTTAAGCATATTGTTGCTCGCTCAAGTAATAAACGAATATATAGTAATACGCCACTATCGAATGAACATATACAAAGCATTGCCACGCTTTCAACTAATGATGATTTAAATTTAACAGTTTCAAATGACAAACATCTCTTGCAATACTTACCGCCAATGCTCACTCAAGCAATGACGATTGAGGTCAGCAAGCAGCAACGTGATTTGGAAACGATTCGAATGTTTCGCTTCAATAATGATGAAATAGAAAAATACCGTGATGGTTTATCCATCGCTCAAACAGGCAAAACTGGATTAATGAAATGGATGATTGAGCGTTTTTTTATTTCCCGAGAAAAAGCCAAGGCCGATGATTCCAAGTTTGCTGAACAAGCGGTTAATTTAACTGAGCGACAAGCGGCTTCCACACAAGCATTTGCTTGGATCACAAGCAAAACCAATACACGCCTAGACCAGGTACTTGCAGGACGTTTATACGAGCGATTAAACTTACTCACAACTTCGCTCAATGTAGCGCAACACCCCATGAGCCAAATATTAGAAGAGTATGCTGACATGGCTGAATTAAAAGCCAAGTTTTATGAGCGATTGAATATTAATTCAGGTGAAACCGTGCAAATGTTGGTGCGATTGGGTTATGCCAGCGAGATTCCGCATACACCGAGGCGGCCAGTAAATTCAGTTTTACTATAGAAAATCCAGCGATATAAAATCCACGCTTAACAAGCATTGACATGGAACCACTATAAATTCCTTGTCCACAAACGAAAACGTCAACGTACAAATATCCATCCATTACCACCGCCGGCACCATCAACTGTTCCCCAGCTAGCGATACTACCCACCCAATATGCGGCGTTCACATACCCAACAACATCGACAATATTCGTAGTGCCGTTGCTAATTCCTCCACCATTTGCAAATGTACCTCCCCATTCACCCCCACCAATGATACTGCCACTCCAGCACGCACCATACCACCAAGGGGCATCGCTATAGGCACGCGCACAATGGCTAGCGGATAAATCATTATCATTGTCATAAGTACTAAACGGCAAGCCGTTGGAAGACAATACAATTCCAGGTACGGACGAACCTATACCATTGCTTTGCTCAAAAGTGATGGTGTAGTTATTGTCAGCATCAAGGGCAAAAGGAACGCGATAGTGTTGGCTGATGCCTTCGCCATAATCAAAACTCCAGGCATAGCGCAACTCACCAGTGGGTGCTAAAAGTGTCCAGTGTTTTAAACCGGTATATACTTCAAACGACTCCAAGTCTTTGCTGGGTTCACCTTTATAACGTGGTAAGGTGTTGATCGCAGCTCCCCAAGCAAGCTTTGTAAAAACTTTTGCAGAGCCTCCACGCAAATTACTCCACACTAAGGTCCAACCACCACCATCGGTACTCATATCACAATAGACACGAAATGAATCCAATGCTGCGGGTGTTTTTAACCAGTAGATACCACTAGTCAAACTAGTATTGCCATTTTTTAATTGATTACAACTAGCGCCTGGATTTTCTGCCGACTTACCGACACTCTTGCTTTGCGAAAGTGCATCCACACTAAGGTCCAATTCATTAACTTTATTTTCAATAGCAATAAAATTATCATTCACGTCATTTGCTACCGCTGTTTTACCTGCTTCGAAACTATGCGGAATACTGAGCGGAGCTGCACTGGCAAGACTAGCAACTACCATCATGCTTAATAATAGTGAAATGTTTTTCATGTTTAGTTTCCTCATTGACTTGCAGCAATATGTTTGACGCCGACCAAGTTTGGCACATAGACTCTCAATATTTAATGTCTTTGCTAACATGGCTGGACTGATGACTTTTATGGCTACTATTCACAACCCAATTACGCAAAATAACCACGACTCATTTGCATTATAATGTAAAAGCTGGTAGCAAAGAATATTCGTTTAATCTTAGCACTGTATATAACACTAAGGTAGTAAATTGCTGTAATTACTACCTTAGATCACTGGAACAATTGATACAAACTAAACTGACAGCGTCAAAAACAGTTGTATAATCGACAAAAACCAATTGGCTGACATCGCTTTTGTGATTTTAAAATAGCGAAAATATTAAGCTCATTCTTACTTTGCTCATGCTCTACGATTCGCTTGCAAAAAAACTTTAATCCACTTTCTGAATTCCTTTAACTATTAATAACGCAAAGGATTCATACCAAAGACCGGCTCAATGACCGGAAAACCGAGCACGCTTGTCGTGTCAGGCAAGGCTTGTGTGATATTGAGTCGCGGAAATGGGGTATTGTTCGCTGTAAAAGTTTGATTGGGTAAACTTTGTATATACGCAACTATCACATCCACCACACCGACTACATTTTCACTCGCCACCTCACTTGGTGACACGAGTTTTAATGCGCCCGCTGAATCTCGAACTAATACTTTTACACTATCGTGTTTCGCTTTATCGATAGCAATACGATTAACCATGGGGGGATTATCCGAAAAAAAATAAGAAGCGTATGTTATATAATCTCCACCATCACCATCGGTTTTGGTGTAAACAAAACCTTGTATGGCTCCCAATTGCGCGCCGGTCATAACACGGAAAGCATCCGCAATAAAAGCATGTCCTCCACCTTCAATCAAGGCAGGTTAGAAGTGTAATAAACATTTGTAGCGAATGTGTTCCAATTGGCTATCGCTGAATCACTTGCAAACAATTCAACAAAACGTTAGCTGCAAAACCCAAATTCCCAATTACCCAGCACAAAGTTTCCACCCCAAAACGGTTCACCACGTCAACCAAGGTCTGCCCACAAGTAAATATTGCTTCCACACTCCCAGTAATTGTGTCGCCGGTATGAAAATCAATATCATTATTAGGATAACGTGCTTTTAGTTCTGCGATTCATGTATAAATTCGTGCCAAGCCACCTTCGAGCATTGCGTTGCTATCACTACGCAAATTCATATGTGGTTCCAAGTCACCATGAAAATCGCCTCAGTGGATAACAACTAGCTCGGATTCATCATTATTAAGTTGCAGGATTGGTGCTGTTTCCATGGTGTTTTTTATTTGGGGAATAGAATCTGGTGTTTTTTCACATGCGGCCAAACAACATAAGACAAGTACAATCCATGTGCTAATTTTCATTAATTTTCTCACATCTTCACTTCTTCACTACGTTTGTATAAGCATTACCGATTAAGGCATGACAACAGCGAAGCCTAATAATTGAAAGTCTGCGATCGCAGTCACTCCAGCGGTCACATAGCGAATGCCAGGAATTAGGTTGGCTGTAACAATTCCTTTATTACGCGCTGTATTTTGGCAAAAATAGATCTTTGCCCCACGTGTTAACAATGCTTCCACTTGGGCTTGAAACGGATTGCTTTCAGTAAAAACTTCGGTTGCATCATTATCAAGCACTAAGCGATAAGCTTTGCTATACATAATGATATTTAAATCGATTTGTGACGAAGACAGTCCATGGGTAATTTCATAATCGTCAAGCGCATTTTTAATATTGCCCAAACCATATGCTTTAGCACAATCACTAGTGGTACAACTTTGATTAAGCTGATAGACAACCTTGATTGGTTTTTTTTGTAAACAGCGCGTTATCGCTTGGGTACCTGGGCCAAACTCATCATCCAATGGCAAACCTGAAATCAATCCCATCGGACAGTCATCATCATCGACGTGATTAATTAATACAGCAGTTGATAATGCATTATCAGAAAGCGCTAACTCGGATTGATCATCGGCTGTAGCCATACAGGCACAAACAAAAATTATGGGTAACAGTTTAGTCGAACGCAAACCCCACATATTCCCCCTCCCTGGGTATTTTTTTATGCTAACTACATTCCTTGTAGTTCGAATTAAAATTATATTTATTTGTGTGGGAAGACTAAGCAGAAATTTCTTAAAAGGCAAGAATGCAACAACGTGCTGTCTGAGTGCTTATCCTGTCCGATTTTTTAATACGGGTCAATAGTAATTATTGGGCGGCTTCGTGCAATTCCTGCTAGTCGTTCTACATTACCAGGCGTTAACGGCCCATTAATTTCTGTAATATCATTTGTAGTTCGTCGACACTCATATCGACATATTCAATCACACGTCCGTATAACATAGCTGTTGGTACGTTTTGTTTGTTGAGTTCTTGCTGCGCTTGAAACAAACAATAAATAACCACTCGCTCTTTGCGTGTCAATCCGTCACCAATATGCGGAATATCATTCATATTTTTCATCACTAAATTATAT
>JAOUJM010000162.1 GCA_029883265.1 Gammaproteobacteria bacterium | reverse complement strand
TAATGCCGCTTTTATGCGTATACGCATTTGATTGTTGATCTTAACTTTTTTAATGATTGAGTCACTTAAACCATTGCTTTCCTCACCGCTTAACAATGATTTAGTCGTCACTTCCTCCAGTTCATCATCGCTATCTAAGATGGTTACCAGTTGCTTGCTATTTTTGTTGTAATAAAGATCACCGGCCAATAGTGTTTGCAAGAGTAACTGGCTTTTTTCATGTTGACTTGTGCTGATAATGTCAACCGCAGTGGCCTTAATTTTAAAACTTTGCTGAGTTAGATCCAGCAATGCTTGGTCAAATCGTGTATTCCCATTCGCGAGAGGGAGGAAGAGCAGCGATATTATCAAAATACATAGTTGCCGAACCATGGGTGCGTCGTCCTGTGTTTGTTATCGGATAAGAGGCGGGAGGTGTGACCCTCCCGCTTTTTTATTAGAAGTTTTGTCCGGAACATTTTGCTGTTTCCGTATTAAAGTTTCCACATTGGATTGGATTCATCCAAGACGAAACAATACTCTTGCTAGTGGGTAGAAAGTCCGACCATGCATCACCCATGACGGTACCAGCGGTTTGCCAAACAACTTCAAATTGGCCATCACTTTGGATTTCACCGATGAGTACTGGTTTTGAAATATGGTGATTAGGATACATAGTTGCGTAACCACCGCTGAGGTTTGGTACGGTGATACCAACAATAGCATCGCGCACTGCTTGCGGGTCAGTGGTTCCGGCTTTTTCAACCGCTTTGACCCACATTTGAAAACCTAAATAATGCGCTTCCATCGGATCATTGGTAACACGCTTCTTGTCTTTGATAAATGCATGCCATTTTTTAATAAATTTTTTGTTCTGTCGATTATCTACACTCATGAAATAATTCCACGCAGCAAGATGTCCGACTAATGGCTTAGTATCAATGCCGGATAGTTCTTCTTCACCAACTGAAAATGCAACAACCGGAATGTTGTCTGCACTTATGCCTTGGTTTCCTAGTTCTTTGTAAAAGGGTACGTTTGCATCACCATTGATCGTCGATACCACGGCAGTTTTCATACCTGAGCTACCGAAGCGTTTAATATTCGATACAATGCTTTGCCAATCGGAATGACCAAAAGGCGTGTAGTTGATCATAATATCTTTCTCAGCTACGCCTTTCGCTTTTAAATAGGCTTCGAGAATTTTGTTTGTGGTACGAGGGTAAACATAATCTGTACCGGCAAGCACCCAACGTTTGACACCAACTTCATTCATCAAATAGTCAACCGCAGGAATGGCTTGTTGATTAGGTGCCGCACCAGTGTAAAAAACATTTTTCGATGACTCTTCGCCCTCATATTGCACCGGATAGAACAAAAGACTATCAAGCTCTTCAAACACAGGTAAAACTGATTTGCGTGACACCGATGTCCAACAACCAAAGGTTGCGGCTACTTTTTCTTTTTGAATAAGTTCTCGTGCTTTTTCAGCAAATAATGGCCAGTTGGACGCAGGGTCAACCACGACGGGTTCGAGTTTTTTGCCCAATAAGCCACCATTTTTGTTTTGTTCCTCAATTAACATTAACATAGTATCTTTTAATGTGGTCTCACTAATGGCCATGGTTCCGGAGAGTGAGTGAAGTACACCAACTTTTATTGTATCCGCAGCCCAAGTGGTTTGTGTCATAGCAGTACTCGCACACACGCCTAGCGCTAAAACTAGTTGATTTATTTTGAATCGTCTCATAAGTTAGCTCCTAAAAAGCGGCGCTGAAGCACCGCTTTGTACTTGTTTAAATATCAAAACCATAATTCAAACCCATGACAACTGTTGAGCCTTGGGTTTCATCATCACGGGTTTGGCCACCATAAATTCCAGTCAAGCTCATGGTCGCGCCCGTCTTGCCAATAGCATGGGAAAGTGAAACATTGAGATGACGGAACCCGGAAGTGATTGCAGTTGCACTGTCTGGCATGAATGGATTGCTTGCATCATCGTCGTTATAGGTGTAGAACCCCGCGACTAAATCCAAATTAAAGCCTTTAATAATTTCGGTGCCATAGCTTGCAGTGAAATAAATATCGCCTTTATTTCCCCAGATGACATTCTTGGCAAGATATTGCATTCGAACTTTTGCTGGACCATAAGATGCGCTGGCGTCAAACTCTAGGCCGTCAAAGTTGGTGATATCGACATAAAAATATTGAATTAGGCCGGCACTTAAACTAACCCCACCAACATCTAATCCATAACCGGCATATAAATCGTTTTCAAAACCATTGTCTGCACCACCATCGCTATAACTTAGGTTGGAGCCCCAATAACCGGCATAAAAACCTCCGGCTGATAAGTCAAAGCCACCTTGCATAGCCGGCGAATTACTTTCAGGACCTAAGCCGCCGAGTTCTTGCATACCGCGTAGCACATATTTGGACACAACACCGACATTGCCGCTTACACTCACGTCTGCTTGTGCATTAAACGCGGTCATGGAAGCGAGTAAACAGCTAGCGCCAAGGCTAAGGGATAGAGCTTGTTTGCGTAATAAGTTAATCACTTATTTTCTCCTTTCATGATAAAACAAAATTGACTTCGTACTTTAGTTAAAAAAACAGTTTATTTGATGCTTATTTCGTGTCTACTGAGTCATAGCTTCTCGTGGTTCTATAAACCTTTTTGTGAATGTTTTGACACCTCCTTGGGATAGGATAAAACTCATAATTTGATCCAAGCCTTCTGACTTTTTTACATTGGCAAAGACAAAGGGCTTGTCAGCTCGCATTTTTCGCGCATCACGATCCATCACGCTAAGCGAAGCGTTTACGTATGCTGCTAAATCGATTTTGTTAATGACTAACAAGTCTGATTTGGTGATGCCGGGTCCACCTTTGCGTGGTATTTTGTCACCCGCACAAACATCAATTACATATATTGTTAAGTCTGATAACTCTGGGCTAAAAGTAGCGCTGAGGTTGTCGCCGCCACTTTCGATGAATACAATATCTAAATTAGGAAAACGCTCGCAAAGATCATCGATCGCATTTAAATTCATTGAAGCATCTTCACGTATTGCGGTATGAGGACAGCCACCGGTTTCAACACCGACAATACGATCGGCAGATAAAGCATGATGGCGTGTTAGAAATTGTGCATCCTCTTGGGTGTAAATGTCATTGGTTACGACGGCAATTTCATAATGCTCACGCAACGCATTGCAAAGTTCTAACAATAGCGCAGTCTTTCCAGAACCAACCGGTCCTCCGATGCCTACTCTTAAGGGATTATTGTTCATAAAAATATCCTCACTACGATCTGAATAAACGTGAATATTGTTGTTCATGTTTGGCACTGGCGTGCACCACGCCAGGCAAGGAGAATCCGATTTGATCATCCTCGATCTCATGCGCATCATGTATCAATTCAATTAAATCTTCACTCAATCTAAACATTAATTGTTGACCGGCGGCTTGACCCATGGGAAGTAGTTTGAGTAACACTTGAATTTGATTTTCTAACCAAGACCAAATAAAACTAGCCAAACATTCGTTAATCAATAACTGGTGTTCAACACCATAGGCTGCATATGCTGTGACATAACTGATGGGGCGAATGGTTTGTAGTTGCTCAGTAAATTTTGAATTCAAGGAGAGTAATACGCGCTTAAAACTTTGTGCCGTATCCTTGTCTTCAGCAGCAAGTTCTCGGGTTTCACGAATCGCTACACTAAGTTGATTCCAATATTCAACAGCTTCGTTATTCGCTGTACTGAATGCGTGGTGCAGACGTTTTAACAACGCAAGATCGTTATAGAGTAGACTATGTTTTGCTGTTGCCTGTATCCAGTTGGCACCGCTTTCCGGATTGTGTACCCATTGCTGATCAATTGCAGTTTCTAAACCTTGAGAGTAGCTAAATCCGCCGACGGGTAATAAGGCGCTATTAATTTGAAACAAACGCATACGTCTTAAATCAATATTGTGTACATTATCCGGTGCTATCTCAGGCATGTTGATAAGCACCACTTTCAGGTTCGAATCGAGAATAATCTTGCTTAACACGAAATCCCATGGATTGAATGAGTTGATCGAGCACATGATCACAAAGATAGCGTAACCAATGGTCTCCGATTTCTAATTGCACATGACGATTTCCTAAGTGGTAACACACTTTGGCAAAGTCTATGGTCTTTTCAAAACGAACCATCGATACGTGTTCTTTCGCCGATACGACTTGAGCAGCATCACCTGTGTCGGATAGCAACACATCGCCGTGGCGTAAAACTCCACCGCGAGGTAATTGCACTAAACACTGCTCGCCGCTATCAAGTAGAGTTTTAAAACGCGATTTCTGCCGAACTTCAAAAGGCAAAGTTACAGTGCTACGAATAGGGGCTTCGGCTATTGATTTTTCTATGAATGTCAGCATAAAGGCCTCGATTAAAATAAATGGTAACGTTGTGACAAAGGTAAACAATCCATTGGTTCACATATTAATAGCTCACCATCAGCTCGCACCTCATAGGTTTGTGGACTGACTTCAATATGTGGTAAGTAATGATTGTGGATCATGTCTTGTTTGCGAATGTGACGGGTTTGGCTCACGGCAAAACAGGGTTTATCCAATCCATATTGTTGCGCGATTTGTCTGTTGATTCCTGCTTGGGATACGAAATGAAAAGCAACCTGTGCCGGTGCTTTACCAAATGATGCAAACATTGGTCGATAGTGTACGGGTTGTGGTGTGGGAATTGATGCATTGGCATCACCCATGGGTGCCGCGACTATCATGCCGCCTTTAATAATCATGCTGGGTTTGACGCCAAAAAACGCGGGTTTCCACAAAACCAAATCGGCCAGTTTGTTAACTTCTATAGATCCAACCAAATCACTAATGCCATGCGTGATGGCAGGATTGATGGTATATTTTGCTATATAACGTTTAACTCGAAAATTGTCATGGTCGGCGTTATCTTCTTTTAACGATCCGCGTTGCACTTTCATTTTATGTGCAGTTTGCCAAGTGCGAGAAATAACTTCACCGACGCGTCCCATGGCCTGTGAGTCTGAGGCAATCATGCTAAAAGCGCCTAAATCATGCAAAATATCTTCAGCTGCAATGGTTTCACGGCGAATTCTTGATTCAGCAAACGCAATATCTTCAGCAATATTGGCATCTAAGTGATGACATACCATGAGCATGTCCAAGTGTTCGTCAACGGTATTTATTGTGTAGGGGCGTGTTGGATTTGTTGAGGAGGGTAGAATATTAGCTAGACCTGCCGCTTTAATAATATCGGGCGCATGGCCACCACCAGCGCCTTCGGTGTGATAGGTGTGAATGGCGCGATCACCAATCGCTTTTAATGTGTGCTCGACAAATCCTGATTCATTTAATGTGTCCGTGTGAATAGCGACTTGAATGTCATAATCATCTGCAATTGATAAACAATTATTAATTGCCGCAGGCGTGGTACCCCAGTCTTCATGCAGTTTCAAACCCATGGCGCCGGCTTCGATTTGTTCCGCCAAAGGTTGTGGTAAGCTCGCATTACCTTTGCCAAGAAAACCAAAATTCAGTGGAAACTGATCCACCGCTTGATACATTTTTTCTATATGCCAAGGTCCAGGTGTGCAGGTGGTAGCATTGGTTCCTGCGGCAGGGCCGGTACCTCCACCTAACATAGTCGTCACGCCGGACATCAACGCTTCTTCAATTTGTTGCGGGCAAATAAAATGGATATGGGCGTCAATTGCACCGGCCGTGAGAATTTGTCCCTCGCCCGCAACAATTTCTGTACCCGCGCCAATAATAATGTCGATGCCAGGTTGGATGTCTGGATTTCCAGCTTTACCGATGCCGGCGATTTTACCGTTTTTTAATGCAACATCAGCTTTAATAATTCCCCAGTGATCGACAATCAAGGCGTTAGTGATAACCGTATCGGCCACCTCGGCACTCACGCGTTGACTTTGTCCCATGCCATCACGAATAACTTTGCCACCACCGAATTTTACTTCTTCGCCATAAATGGTTTTGTCAGATTCAACCTGAACGAATAAATCCGTGTCACCCAGACGAACACGATCACCTGTGGTGGGACCAAACATTTCACTATAGGCTTGTCGAGTCATTTTCATGAAACATTCTCCAACTTGCCCATTACTTTGGCATTGAAACCAAAAACAGTTTTGTCGCCACCTAGTTCAACCAATTCCACTTGACGTGATTGACCCGGTTCGAAACGAATGGCGGTTCCTGCTGCGATATTCAGTCGAAAACCGTAAGCGGATTGACGATCAAATTGCAAAGCAGGATTGGTTTCATAAAAATGATAATGTGATCCTACTTGAATAGGCCGATCACCACTATTCGCTACTTTAATCGTTTTACAGCAACGATGCTGATTAAGTTCCAATTCGAGATCTTGTACCAGCACTTCACCCGGTAATAAGTCATCGTTAATCTGATTAATGGGTTGATGCACAGTCACGAGTTTTGTGCCATCAGGAAAAGTGGCTTCTACCTGAATTTCCGGTATTAAGGCGGCAATACCCGGCATGACATCATCTTCGGAAAGTAGCGTGGTGCCATAACCCATCAATTCGGCAACGGTTCGTCCTTCGCGTGCACCTTCTAAGATATGAAAGCTTAAATAGGCTACGGCCTCAGGATAATTCAACTTAATGCCCTTGGCTTTACGCCGTTCAGCCAGCATGGCGGCCATAAAAATAAATAGTTTGTCTTTTTCCTTGGGCAATAAATCCATGCCGAGTATCCTCTAACTTATGTGTTCCAAATGCGTGGTATTGATGGAGTGGTATCGCTCATGAACTGATTGAGTTGTATCCATAAGCGAGTAAATACAGCCTTGGCTTGTTCAGCACTATGACCGAGGTAACGGCCGATTAACAATCCACGAACTAGTGTAAAACAAAAATATTGATTCTCTTCTTCACTTAATTGTTGGCAAAACACCTGGATATCGAACGTCGGCACAAAACCAGCGATGTAAGTGGCGAAGACACTCGCGCCTTGTAAGCCCCATGGTGTATTTAATAAAGAATCATCAGTGATAGTGAAATTTTCAATGAGTAGTGCTTCGCTATTCTTAAAAATTTTTAGTTGTTGTTTTAACACACCTTGCTGAAATTTTTCCTTGCTGGCAGGTAAGCCTAAACAAATGATTTCCCAATAGTGAAAACTTGCATCAGCATCTACGTATAGCTCAGTCGTCAAACTTGTTTTTGCTTCATTAAAGAGAATAGTTTCTTGTGGCAACCAATGTAATTGTGCATTAGCCGCGATTGTTAGACGGTTATGGAGTTTAGAATGAAGTTGATGATGCTGATAAATTTTTGTTGCACCAGGGGTGGTGATTAACACCTGAGTGTTTTCATCTAGGTGGCTAATCACTTCTAATTGATCACCACCAACGACGCCACCCGCCGGATGAATTAAATACACATGACATTCTTGTTTGCTTGGATAAAATGGTTTTTGAATCAACAGAGGGCCGTGGTGTCGCCGATGACTGATATAGGTTTTATTATTTGCCGCGGAAAAATCTAGGCGTACACGACCCAGCCACCCGGCTTGATGTTGTTCTGCTCTCACTACTCTCATCCATTCGTGTGTGCAATGTCAATGCATTGCTTGATACACAAAATTTGTTGTTTGTTGTCAGTGCATAGAGCAGGTGTTATGCCATGTTTAGAATTGTTCTCTATATGACAATTTGTTTTTTTGTTTGAAGTTGATTTAACAAAGGTTTAGCGGGACTAGTTAATCTCATCTCATGAATTAGTTCGACTGGACAAAGCATGAAAAATTAATATCTTGCACCAAAATATTTCTTATAGAAAAACTTGAGCACACTTGTGGTGCTATTTTTTTTGATGTAACTTGTGAAACAATGTTTGTTTGCAGGTGTTTCGTTGACATGCGCTTTCTGAAACGCTTTATTCAAAAAAATAAAACTAAACCAGCATATCATTCAATGGCAGTTCGACTGTTAGGGGTGTGTAACGCTGAAATAATGGATTAAAAATAACCAAGTAAACTATAGGTTTAATTCCGCAATACCCAGCAATAAAACGCGAAAATTTAGATTTTTTGGCCAAAATACACTAATATACCGCCCCCAGTTCCACAGCTTGAGGTAGGTCGTGCAAGAATATATTCCCGGTCAGCGTTGGATTAGCGATGCAGAATTGAAAATGGGTCTTGGCACCATATTAAGTGTCGATCACCGCAGTGTTACAGTGTTATTTCTTGCCACCGGGGAAACCCGCACCTACTCAAAACAAACCGCGCCATTGACGCGTGTTCGATTCGCCCCCGGCGATAGCATCCTCAGTCACGATGATAAAACCATGACGGTTTTGGAAGTTATTGAAAATGAAGGCTTATTAAGTTATCGCGGGCTAATCAGTGATGGTGCCGAACTCATGCTTGATGAGGGCCAACTGAGTAATTTCATTCAACTGGATCGACCCGCCGATCGCCTGTTTAGCGGTCAGATCGATAATTACAAATGGTTTAATTTGCGCGTTAATGCCTTGGATCACATGAATCAACTGGCGCAAAGTGATGTGGCCGGTTTGGTCGGTGCACGCACCAGTCTGATTCCTCATCAATTGTTCATCGCTAACGAAGTCGCTACACGTTATGCACCACGTGTATTGCTCGCTGATGAAGTCGGCCTGGGTAAAACTATTGAAGCCGGTCTGATTCTGCACCACCAAATTCATACTGAACGCGCCAAACGAGTGTTAATTGTATTACCGGAAAGTCTGGTACATCAGTGGTTGGTGGAAATGATTCGTCGCTTTAACTTGCAGTTTAGCGTGTTCGACGAATCCCGTTGCGCGGCTGTCGATGAAAGCGAAAATGGAGAAAATCCATTTGAAACTGAACAACTAATAATTACTAACATCGAATTCTTACGTGACACGCCTCAACGGTTTTTGCAATTAAGCGAAACCCAGTGGGACTTATTAGTAGTGGATGAAGCCCACCATTTACAATGGTCACCACAACAAGCCAGTGTTGAATACCAAATTGTTGAGCAACTGGCTGCGCAAACCAAAGGTGTTTTATTACTCACCGCAACACCTGAGCAATTGGGCAAAGAAAGTCATTTTGCACGTTTACGTTTACTTGATCCCAGCCGATTTCCGAGCTTTGAGCAATTCATTCAAGAAGAACAAGAATACAAGCCTATCGCAGACGCCATCGATGTTTTACTCAGTGGCGAAACACTCGGTGAGACCCATTTGGCGAACTTACAAAAAGCACTTGCCGAGTCCGATAACCAAGCATTATTGGCACAATTGATTGATGGTGAAGCAGACCAAGCCGTCAGACATGAATTAATTGATCATTTGTTGGATCGACATGGCACTGGCCGAGTGTTGTTCAGAAATACACGTCATGCCATTAAAGGGTTTCCCGAACGCGAACTGCATAGTTATGCCTTGAGTTTGCCCGAGGCTTATACCGCATGTTTACAACAAATCGAAAATTCAACTATCGCTAATTATCAAGTGTTATTAAGTAGTGAACTACTTTACCAAGCGCTTGGCAATGACGAGCAGCTTTTATGGACACAATTTGATCCACGTATTGATTGGTTGATTGCTCAACTAAAATCGTTGCGCCCAGAAAAAGTTTTAGTTATCACGTCTGACGCCGGTAGCGCTTTAGACATTGCCGACGTTTTACGCAGTAAAGCCGGTATCCATGCCGCTGTATTTCATGAACAGATGACGTTACTGGAACGTGATCGCGCTGCTGCCTATTTCGCTGATCAGGAGTTTGGGACGCAGGTTCTGGTATGTTCAGAAATCGGTAGTGAAGGGCGAAATTTTCAGTTTGCGCATCATTTAATTATGTTTGATTTACCGATTAATCCGGATTTACTTGAACAACGAATTGGTCGCTTGGATCGTATTGGTCAGGCGCAAACCATACAAATACACGTGCCCTACTTAGACAACAGTCCGCAGGCGATTATGTTGCAATGGTATCATCAAGGCTTAAATGCATTTCTTGACACCTGTCCCGCAGGTTATGATTTATTTAAGCAGGTAGAGAAAGACTTATTAGCATGTTTACATGATTCTCAGCAAGGGTTGCTTGAGTTGCCCGGGCTTATTAAACAAACCAAACAACTCAGCGACCAAGCCAATGAATTGCTGCAACAAGGTAGAGATCGTTTGTTTGAATATCATTCCTGCCGACCGCAAGTTGCTGCGAATATTCAAGACTCGATTCAACAACAAGATCTAGATCCTGCGTTGGCAGAGTTTCTTGAGCAGTTGTTTGATTGTTATGGTGTGGAATCAGAAATTGATAGTGCGAAAAGTTTAATTATTCGTCCTGGTCATCACGCGCAGTCGGAAAGTTTTCTCAGTCTTGCTGAGGACGGAATGACGATTACCTATGATCGGGAAACG
>JAOUJM010000427.1 GCA_029883265.1 Gammaproteobacteria bacterium | reverse complement strand
TAACCATGGCCTTATGGCGCCGTAATTTTCCAACGCAGGTCATTGTACATAGCGATCGTGGCAGCCAATATTGTTCCAAAGATTACCGCCAGTTGCTTAAGGATCATGAGTTAATTTGTAGCATGAGTGCCAAAGGATGTTGCTATGAGCGCGCAGCCTGCCCTTGGGGTATAACGCCGTCGCGGAAAGTTTTTTTCACACACTCAAAGTAGAAGCCATTCACGGTGAACGGTTTGCTTCGCGTGAACAACTTAGGCAGGTCGTGTTTGAATACATTGAAGTGGATTACAATCGGCACCGACGTCATAGTACCATTGGCCATGTGCCACCGATGATTTTTGAAGAGCAAAATACAAATGTCGCTTAGTTGGGTGTCCGATTTTGTTGGGGAAGATCAATCATCCGATGCCGGTGAAACCAAACCGATACTCACATTCAAAAATGGACAATTAGTTGATGAAAATGGATCCATCTATGGTTCTCAGCTAGCCAGTGCTGCCCTAACGGGAATGAATTTTAATGGAAGCCTAAATTGGTATGAGAATGCAAAGGCAGCCCAAGATGTTTATAATGAACATAGATGTCGAATGTTAACTATTTTAAAGAGAGAAAATAATGCAGATAGCAGGTACAATTTGTTACTACTGCGAAAATAAGATATCTTTTGATAACGATGGAGCTTATTGTGATCATTGTAGGACCACTTACCATAGATCCTGTCATGATGGGAAACCCACTTGTCCATGCTGTGGAATGGACTATGTCACTCCAGAATCAACGCTAAGATATTTTAAGTCGTGTTATGTTTGTGGATTAAAACAAAATGCGAATACGAAACAATGTGAAAAATGTTCAAGTAAAACATATGCAGAAGACAACATTGATCACGAAAATAAAATACGACAAATTAAGAGTGAAAGATATGCTGAACTTACTAAAGTTATATTATATTTTGCGCTAATCATTCTGACTCTATACACAATGCTAGGTAATCCAACTCCAGTAGGTTTTCTATTTTTAATAATAGCTATAAGCTTATCAAGGTGGGTTTACCGAAGCTTTCATAAAATGAAAATATACGAAAGATTTTTGAATCAAAATTCACCCCACTGAATTGGCCGCAGCTCTGCCTTAGCATAGTTTCCGGACTAAGTCGTGGTAGGTGCCGAGTGATCGGTATTCCTACCACGACCTTTTTTTCTCTTGCATAATTTGCCCATGTTACATGTGTATGCTCATCTCTCCAACATTCAACTCTGTCCTTAAATAATGCGAAAAAATAACTATTACTAAGACCGATTTTGATTGGATCATCCATCTTTCGGTATTGCTTCCGTAAGCGCGGAATAAACCACGTCTAGTATCCTCAAACACAATCCCCTATCGTTCCAATCTTTACTCAAAGGAACGACCATGGAAAAAGTCCTCACTGAAAAACAACGCTACTGGCTCGATCATCTCAAACAAATCGATGCTGGTGATTTGTCGTCAGCTGCTTATGCCAGGGAGCACCAACTCGATCCACATGCTTTGTACCGCTGGGGGTCGTTTCTCACCAAGCAAGGCTTACTTGCAGCGAAAACGTCCGTCGTCAGTTTTGCTCAAGTCAGCGTCGTTAAAAATAAGCAGCCTAGCATAGATTCCAAGTTCACCATTGAATTTCCAAACGGCTGCAAACTACTCTGCGAAAACCTAAACACAACGGAACTCCAATGGCTGATCAATGCGATGCAATAAAACATGCATTGCGGCCTTGCGACGCCATTGAGCGAATTTACTTGTGCCGTGAATTTGTTGACATGCGAAAGTCAATCAATGGTCTCTCGGTTTTAGTCGAAGCCGTTTTACAACTTGACCCGTTTAGCAGTCACTTGTTTGTGTTCTGCAATAAGAAACGCGACAAAATCAAAATGCTGATCTGGGAACGCAATGGTTTTGTGCTGTGGTATAAGCGCTTAGAGAAACAACGCTTCAAGTGGCCAAAGAAACTGGAGTCCGATGTCATCGAACTCTACGTGCAATCCATCAACTGGTTGCTCGACGGTTTCGATCTTTCAAAAATGCAACCCCATCAGTCATTGTATTTTACAACCGTGTTATAATCCATAACATGAAGCTCAAAACCGATGACTTACCCAATGATATAGAAGCGCTGAAAGACATTATTCGAATTCAGCAATCGCGTGAGTCATATTTACAAAATCAAATAGATCAACTACTCGAGCAAATCCGCTTAGCGCGACATCAGCGCTTTGGCAGTCAGAGTGAAAAGTCCTCACCGGATCAGCTCGGTTTATTCAACGAAGCCGAAACGGATCAACCAGACATAGAAACGTTGGATAACACATCGACCGGAACAACCGTCCAATCACATCAACGAAAAAAGCCCGGACGCAAACCACTGCCAGCTGAACTCCCTCGAATCGAGGTCATTCACGATCTCGATGAAAGCGAAAAGACGTGCCCCTATGATGGTCACCTCTTAAAACACATTGGAGATGTGTCCTCAGAACAACTCGACATCATCCCGGCAACAATACAAGTGATCCGCCACATTCGTAAAAAATACGCCTGTCCTTGCTGTGATCAAACCATCAAAACTGCGACACTACCGAAACAGCCACTTC
>JAOUJM010000161.1 GCA_029883265.1 Gammaproteobacteria bacterium | reverse complement strand
AAATTTAAAAGTTCAGGACGTTGTTCACTGACACCTGCATGTATGGCCTCGAATCCAACTTTATCGATGGCTAAATAGGCAAGAACAATTAAACCAACAACAATTAGAATTGTTTGAATGAAATCCGTGCCGATAACCGCGCGTAAACCACCGAGCAAGGTATAAATCATACAAATGCTTAAAATTACCGACATGCCATAGACATAAGGAATACCCGTGAGTGCATTAATTAACACTCCGCCGGCCATCCCTAAACTAATCAACCAGCCGAAACCATAAAACAAGGAGATAACCAGAAAAATACGCCACGCCGTTTTGCCATAGCGCAAACGCACGAAATCACCACTAGTATAGCCATGCGGCATTAATTGACGAATACGTTTTGCCAAGGGTGCAAACATAAATAAGCCAATTGAACCTAAGGCATAACCCACCATTCCCCAAATACCTAGCTGCAAAGCTAATTGTGGCGCGGCCATGGTGGTATTGCTAGTCACCCAGGTTGCCATTGCAGTGGCAATGGCTAGGGACAATCCAACATTGCGACCGGCCAACATAAAATCATCGAGTTGTTTTGCGTTGCGTCCCCAAAACCAACCGAGGAAAACCCAAAGCAAACTGAATAGCGCGAGTATCAGCCAGCCTGTATTCTCATCTAAGATAGCGCCACCTTGATCCATCATGTCTCGATTACCTGTTCAATTTCTCGAACCGCTTCTTCGGTTGTTAGCACACGTGCATAACGATCTTTGACTGTGGTCAATGTGGCATGTTGTAGTTCCGCGGTTACCGTGGCACATGCATCGGAAATTAAGGTTACATAAAAACCACGATCACAAGCATCACGTACTGCCGTGGACACACATTCATTTGAATAAACACCGACTATGAACAAACCCGTAATGCCTAAGTTTCGTAAAATATATTCGATGTTAGTGGAATTAAACACGCCACTTGCCGTTTTGTTAATAACAATTTCGTCACCGATGGGGGCTACCGATTCGATAAACTCCGCTTCTTTTGAACCAGGCGCAGCATGCAAACCCAGACGCTTATGACCGGGACCACGATCACGACCATTTAATGTTAATGATTGAATCCGTGTATGGATAACTTCTAAACGATGAGAACGAAACGAATCTTGCAAACGGCGCACATTGGGTAGCACCATGGTTTCTAAACGATGAAAATAATAATCATGGGCTTCAATTGGAATTGGGCTTTTTTCTAAATCCGCAAACACGCCATAACCTCGTGCGGCATCTAAATATTGTAAATCAATCACCAGCAAAGCCGTATTATGTTTTTCCAATGATTCGGTGACTTGGGGAATATCGGTAATGGATTCACGATAGCTATCTCCCAATGGATCAATATTGTCAAAATCGACTTTTTTATCACTCATAATTATTTCGCTAACGTATATAAAGTGTTGAGCAAGACGTTGGCGCCTTGCTCGATATCTTCCCACGCCGTCCATTCATCAGGTGAATGACTGCGACCTTCTTTACTCGGAACGAAAATCATGGCCGCAGACGTAATAGTCGCCATAATTTGTGAATCATGAGCAGCACCACTGGGCATAGTAAAATCCGCGCACCCCAATTCGAGCACATGTTGTTTGATAACTTCCTGAATTGCACGGTCACATTTAACCGGATGAATACGACTCAATACTTCGAATTCAAACATTAAATCGCGTCGACGTGCGATGGCTGAAATTGTACGCCGAAAAGCATCGGCTAAGATTTCCAATACTTGCTCGTCAATATCCCGTACTTCGAGTGTAAACTCCGCCACGCCGGGGATCACATTTGCGGCCCCGGGTGATAGCTGCACATGGCCAATAGTCGCTACACTGCGCGCTGAACCATTTTCTTCCAATACTCGATCAACTTGCATGGCCACTTCGGCCAAACCATGAAAAGCGTCACGGCGCATATCCATAGGGGTGCTGCCCGCATGATTGGCTTGACCTTTGAGCCGCACCAACCATTTGAATAAACCATTAATGCCTTCAACAATGCCAACGCTTAGACCTTGACGATGCAATACCGGGCCTTGTTCAATATGTAATTCAACAAATGCTTTTAAACTTTCCGGCGGCCGATTAGCATTCAGCGCATCCATAGCATTTAAGCCATGCGCCTGCATCGCATCGCTAATACTCAATCCATCGGGATCAACCGCATCATAAATTCGTTTTGGCGTGAGTTGCCCTGCAATCGCTTGTGAACCAAACATTCCACCAAAGCGACCTTCTTCATCGCTAAAAGAGACCACTTCTAATGGATAGGTTAAGCTCAGACCTTGTTCCTGAATGACTCGCAAACATTCCAAACCACTTAACACACCTAATGCTCCATCTAGATGGCCTGCACCAGGAATTGTGTCTAAATGAGAACCGGTCATCACACTAGGTTTATTGTTTGCAAACTCGCCCAGACGTGCATGGATGTTGGCTGCGCCATCAATATGCACTTGCAGTTGTGCTTGTTCAATGCGTTGACAAAACCATTGCCTCGCCAGCATATCGTTATCGCTAAATGCCTGACGATACAAACCGTGATTTTCCGCACGACCAATGCCTGCCAGAGTATCAATATCGGATTGCAAACGTTGTGAATTAATTTTCAGCAAGAATAATGTCCTTAGGCTTGTTGGTGATTGGTGCGAAGAATCGAGAACAAGGTCGCCGCAAAAACAATAAAACCTAATCCAAAAAAAGCAAATGCCCGACTTAAAGCATGATGAACAACATGGACTTGAACCGTATTACTCCACATCGTCGCACTAGGATTGTCTGCATCCACCACACCAACGCGAAAAAAATACTCACCATTGCTATATCCACTCAGAACGCTGGCTTGGTCTTGCCCTTGGTAAATTTTTTTCACTTGCGAAAAATCTTGTGTTGATGATTGTTGCAATTGATATGTGCCAAGTTTTTCAGTCGCTTGCCAGGTTAATTGGAAATACCCAGCGTTTGCAATCACATTCGATGTTTTTAAATTCAGATTATTTGCCAGTAAACTGCTGGGAAATAGCGACAGCGCACAGGAGATAAGCAATAACATTAATCGCATGGATTGAAACGACTGATGGAAACCGGCCCTAACATTTTCGCGGTTTTTCATGGGTTGTAAATCATTTTCTAATAAATAGTTTTGTACAATAGTTTTTTATAGCATAGCATCATAGGCTCATAATTCAAGGGCTTATTATTTCAGGACAAACGCACAGCCCTGCGTTGTTGCCATACACGCGGGCAATGAACTCGATCGGGATAAAAAAAGGAATCTAAGCTTGAATTTCGTGCACGTGCACCAATTTATACATCGCAGGCACCAATAATAAGCTCACTAACATAGAAAAACTTAGTCCCCAAACAATGGTGACTGCCAAGGGTTGTAACATTTCTGAACCATCGCCAATGCCTATGGCCAAGGGCAGCATGCCCACTACTGTGGTCATTGTTGTCATTAAAATGGGGCGCAAACGCAAGCGTGCTGCTTCGACTATGGCTTCAATTTTTTTCGCGCCACGTTGGCGCAAAATTTCAATATATTCGACGAATACAATGGCATTATTGACCACAATCCCTGCCAACATAATCATACCTAACCACACCGGCATGGACAAATTCAAATCATGAACCGCAATACCCATGGCGACACCAATCGCTGCAAACGGCACACTAAATAAAATAATTAGCGGATTTCGCAAGGATTCATATTGCACCGCCATGACCACAAACACCAAAAATAAAGCCAGCCCAAGCAAGATATTTGTCAATTGTTTACCTTCTTCTAAGGTCGCACTCGCACCACCTTCATAAATGGTATAACCTTTTGGTAGATCTATTTCAGCGAGCACTTGATTGACCTGCGTCAGCGCTTCACCCAAAGTCGCGTCTTCATTAATCGACGCGCTCACTTCCACAATTCGCATTTGATTATCACGTTTTATGGTGGCTGGTGCTTTGGCTAAATCAATGCTTGCTACATCGGATAAATATACCGGTGCTTTGTTTTTACTATCGGAAAATAATAAAACCTGCTCCAGTACTTGCGGATTTTGAGCTTGAGAATAAGGCAAACGCAAACGAATATCATAGGCGCGATCACCTTGCAGAAAATCACTGATTACTTTCCCCTCAACTGCTATTTGCAAGGCTTTTGAAATATCTTCCACACTCAAGTTAAGTCGTTGGGCACGTTCACGATCCACATTCACGGCCAATTCAAAATGATTTTCTTCTGCCGAGTGCTCCAAATTACGCAAGGCTTTGACTTCACCAAGACGGCGGACCACTCGCTCGGCAATATCTTCCAACACTTGTGTTTCTGCACCCTGAATACGTAGACTCAAGTCATCATCACCGCGACTCGTGCGAATTCCGCGGATGCCACGCTGGGTCATACGAACTTTAACCCCTGCAAGTTGTTTCTTTTTGATGGCTTTGTTCATTTTTTTCATAAACTCAGCGCTGCTTAAATCGCGTTGCGCCAGTGGCACCAGTTGCACTTTTATACTACTGCGATTCGGTGTCTCGCGCGACGTCCGCCCGAACACAGATCCACCAGACAAGGTAAACACAGACTCTGTTTCTTTTTGTTTAAGAAAAAGATTTTCGATTTCGCGTGTACTCTTATCCATTTCACTTAAGGTAATGCCTGGATCAGCAGATATTCGCACAGAAATCAAACCGTCGTCCATTTTTGGTAGGAATTCTTGCTTACCACTGGTAAACGCTGGAATAGCCAACACCATTGCCAATAAAAAAATCACAGGCATCAACCAAGCATGATTTAGTATTTTTGCCACCAGTTGGGAATAGAAATTCTGCAGTCGCACCAATAAAGCATCAACGTGAACACGCAAACGATTGGTTTTTACATTTTTGATTTTTGCCGCCAAAGCTGGCACCAAAGTGAGTGCAATAATCATTGACGCAACAATTGCAGCGGAAATAGTAAAAATTAATTCACGAAACAATAATCCTGTTAAGCCGCCCACAAATAAAAATGGCAGCACGGCAGCCAAGTTAGTTGAGGTCGCGGCAACGATCGCACTATTCACTTCTTCAGCGGCTTCCGTACCTGCTCTAATATTATCTTTTTCAGTTTGCTGGTGACGATAAATATTTTCCAGCATCACAATCGTATTATCCACCAACATGCCCACGCCCAGCGCTAATCCGCCCAGCGTCATCACATTCAGTGTTAAACCACCCAAACCCATTAAAACAAACGTGACCATAATCGCAATAGGAATGGCGCTACCAATAATCAAGGTACGACGCAAATTGCCCAGAAATAGATAAACCACTGCCATGGCCAACAGGCCACCGCTCATGGCGGCAAGCGTTGAATTTTTTAAAGATTGTTTAATATAAATTGATTGATCGGATACAATCGTTACTTCAATGTCTTGAGGTAACACGCCTTGCTGCTGCAACCATTGGAAACGCTGTTTAACCACATCAACCACCGCGACCGTGTTCGCATTGGGTTGTTTTTGCAAAGACATTTTAATGCCACCAACACCATTAGCGCGAATTCGCATACGTTCGTCTTCGTGCGTATCAATCACTTGAGCAATTTGACTTAAATAAATCAAACCACCATCAGTTAGTGGAATCGGCAGGTTTTCAATTTCAGTCAGGTTTTCAAATCGTGCGTTAATACGTCCAGGAATTTGTTGCTGACTCATTTGCAAACGTCCCATGGGGTCCTCGCGATTGGATTTTTGAATGGCGTCAATAATATCTTGAAAGCGTAAACCCAAAGCGGCCAATCGATTTTGATCCGGCAAAATATGGATTTCACGCAACATACCACCACCCACTTCAACGGCAGCAACACCCGGTAAATTGATAAACCATTTACTTAAAACATCATCAACCCAGGTACGCAACTCCACCGCATCACGCAAGGTCGAACTCACCACATATTCGGTAACCGGGATTTGTGAAGGATCGCGCTTATAAATAATCGGTGGGTCAATGCTATCAGGAAGAAATCGCTTAGCGCGGTCAAGTCGGGTGCTGGCGTCTCGCAATGCAATATCAATATCTTTGCCATAGGCGAATGACAAATCAACGCTACTCATACCCAATACGGTTTCCGATTGCACGCTAATCGCATCTTCGGTAATCGCCAATTGTTCTTCTAGCTGCCGGGTGACTTTGTCTTCCATCACTGTGGCAGGTACACCGGGATCGATAATGCGTACGCGAATTTCGGGATAGATTAAATGCGGTAATAAATCAATAGCCAATCGCCCAAGTGAAAACAAGCCTAATACGATCACCGCCAATGCAATCATGCTCACACCCACGGGATGGCGTATCGACCAAGCGGCAATGCCGCCACTTTTTGCTACGTGTTTTTTCAAGGCCATAAGGGCTTAACCTGACTTAGCCGAAGCCGAGGCTTTGGCCTCAGGATTAACAATCTGCACTGCTTTGCCTGGTTTTAAGTCAAGAAAACCTTTGGTCACTACTTGTTGGTTGGCCTGGACACCATTTAGAATTTCCACAAACTCACCCATACGCACACCGGTCTTCACATCGCGACGTTGAATTTTATTTTGCTCATTGACTACAAATACAAATTCACTGCTTTCATCACGACGTAAGGCTTGAAACGGCAACATTACGCGTGGCGTTTTTTCCATGACAAATTCCACTCGACAAAACTGTCCCGCACGCAGCTTTGCGGGGGTCTGGATTAATTGCACTTCCACCTGAACTTGATGGGTTTGCACATCCAGTCTTGGGTGTATGCGACTGACCATGCCTTGGATTTTTTCACCCGGCATGGCATCAATACTTACACTGACTTTGGTTTGTTCAGCAATATGTCTGACTAATAGGTCCGAAAGCTGAACTTCAACAACCATGGATTTTGGATCGGACAGCGTGAGTAAATGGGTAAACCGCTGAGCCACATCACCGGGCTCTAATAATCGTGCAGTGACAATCGCATTAAAAGGCGCAATCATGGTGGTGTAAGCCAGTCGAGTTTTTAATAATTTTTCTTCGGCCATTGCTGCATCCAAAGCCACTTGCGCCCCATTGAGGCTTTCTTCAGCGGCAAGTTGCGCTTTAAATAAGGTTTCGACTCGCTGTAAATCCTGTTGTGCTTTTACTAATGCCGATTGCGCACGCTGATATTCTGTGCGCAGTATGGTGTCATCCAAGCGCGCCAGCACATCACCTTTTTGTACCCGATCGCCTTCAAAATAAGGCAGACTGATTAACACGCCTTCTTCCTGGTTAATGATTTTAACATCACGTTGTGTGCTAAGAATGCCGGTGGCGCTGAAACGCATGGCTTTATCCGAGATATTAACCCGAGCCACTTCGACAAAATGAGACTTTTTCTTTTTAGCGCCCGATTTGGACACCGATGGATCCTCGCCCTGGCAAGCACTGAGGAACAGAGTTATTAGAATAATAAACAAGCTTAAAACACGCATGAGACACCGCTATTCAATGGCGAAACGCCTATTTTACATTGCTTAATCCAAAAATACGCAATGATTTTTCTTTTAAAGGGCTAGCGCAAAATCATGAGATAACCCTTATATATAGACTGTTTAGCGCTTGCCAAATTTCATTCGTGCAATCAGATTATCTTTTAACACATATTGATGATATAAAGCCCCGGCAATATGCGCAATTACCATAATAATCAGAATCTTGGCAATGATGCCGTGAACAATCCTTGGTACGAATTCATGAAAGTCCTTAGGCAAAGACTCAGCGGAGCCAGCAAATACAATATCCGGTAATCCTGCAACAATCGATAGCGTGATTCCACTCAGGGCCATTAAAATCACAAAAAAGTAAAAGCCATGATGCGTGGCCATACTTAGTTTATCAAGCAAAGCATTACCAGTGCTGGAGCGCGTCGGTTTTTGAGTTTTCACTTTTATAATCAATCGAATCAGCATTAAACTCAATAGCAGTATCCCAGCGATCATATGCCCTTTAAGCGCATCAACTTTTTCCGCTGAATCATTCGCCATTGGTTCGAGAACAAAGGTACCCATGGTCAAGGCAACAATTAACACTAAAGCAATTATCCAATGCAAAACCACTAATGCCGGGTGATATTTTTCCACACTCATGAAGCACTCCTTTTGTTAACTAATGATCACCAGGTCCAATGACCGAATTCTGGAATTTTTACCGTATCGTCGTCGAATATGGCTTGTTCTGCTAAACGATGACACTTATCGCAATAACTGAAAGATTTAACTTTTTGGTTATTCTTAACATGTTTGTCTTTTAACTCTTGATGCTTGTTTTTATAAAAACGCAACTCTGTTATGCGCATCGGTGCTTCATCTGATTTGAGTGCTGCCATGATTTTCAAAGATCGCTTGTAATACGATTTATCCGCAGAATGGCGAATAAGAAATTGTTCAATTGATTGCCGGCTTTCATTATCCAACTCAGCATTATCACCAAAATGATCCGCTAAGGCTGTTGCAGCTATTACTTTTTTCCATGATGCTTCTGGCAACAATCCTGGCGGATAAGCAAAATGGCAAGCGCCACATTCTTCCGCGTATAACTCATTATTAATTGGCGCAACTTCATTTTTACGCTCTACACTTAACAACCAGGACAAAATAGTTTCTTCGGCCGTGCTAGCAAGCGGTGTTAGAAGTAATAAAATGAAACCTAAATAGAATTTACGCATGACTCATCCCTAATTAAAACTGTCTGAGGTATTCGAGAAAATCGATTTTTTCCTGAGCCGTGCATTCACGTTCAAACGTCCATTTGCAATTACGCTTAAACCATTTTTCTATTTTTTTTAAATCGGTAAAACGCTCTGCATTGACCGAGGCTGCAAGCGGATCGATGGTTTTGCCCGTTTTAACGTGTTTACCGCTTTTCGTTAAATCCTCACCATGGCATTTTGTGCAGTTGCGCTCTTTTCCTTCAACGTTTCGAGTCTCAAACCATTTTTCTTTTCCACGCGCGGCACTGGCCACCAACGTGGTTTGTGGATTATATTGCTTAATCGCCAAATCAATATTTTTATTGGCCCAACTTGGCGCTGAAAATATCAGGCTCAATATTAGTATCAAAATTTTTTTCATTGCTTCACCAAACAATTTTTATCGCCACTAACATGGACGTGTATCCTGCGATGCCATAGACCGCATGTGGTTCCGCACCCGCTAATCCAGTAGCTATAACAAACCCTGCCGTTCCAAGCGCACCCAGTAAGGCATGCCAATTATCCGGGTCTTTATAAAAGCCACTTGCAAAATTCAGATCTTTTAGATGAAACACCAAACCGGTGGCGCTCGCTAGCACTGCCATGGCCGTCGCCCCCTCGGCTAAAGCATGATGCAGACCGGATTCCGGGTTAGTAATCACTTCATTTCCATACTCATCTTCATCTTCGGGTTTGGGAGAGAGTATGGCGGCCGTTGCTAATGTAATGGCACCTAGTCCTGCGTATTGGTGTAGCTTGCGAAATGTTAACCAACGACGTTTATAGGTCGCGGCTTCACTTGCTTGCACTATAGAAGAATTGATCGCAGCAGTTTCATTCAATCCCAACGTTAACCACTTTACTTTAGCATTAAAGTAAGGACTCGAATTAATAAGCATTGCATTCTCGGCAAATAGCGCATGGCTTGCCAGCAACGCCATCATCAAAAACAAAACTCGCATCACCTTCATTTTATTTATCCTCATATTCCGCGCACGAGTGCAACTATCAGTCCATCTATAGACAAAAAAATATTCAGCTAGCTAAATAGGTCTAGCAATTGATCTGGCATGCACACAATGTTATAAACTGTTCGTTATTGAGCAACCATAAAACCTTAAAATCATGCAGTTACCTAAGCTTACGCTTTTGTTCATTATATTCGTTTTTATCAGCGCTTGCCGAGATGAAGCTGAAAATCCGCAATTGCTTGATCCAGCTTCACCGCAAAAAGTTAAAGGTCTAGTTGAAGGCGACTTTAATCAATTTGTACTTAAAAATGAACACGCTTCTATTACCATTTCCAACTCAAGTTTTGAATTTAATGAGCCTTACATCACAGGCGAATCTTACATCCTCACTGTCGACTCTCGGACCAAGCAACAGTTCGGTTTTTTGTCGCTGCTGATTCGGAATCACGTCAAACCGAGCTAGCAATCAACAACGACAATATTAATAATATTGTGATACGTTGTGATCAACAATTTTCCTTGGGTGGAGAAATTCGCCGATTGCTTGGTAACATGATCATCAGCGATCAACACGCAACGGAATTTGTACTGAGTGTAGATAACAAATCCGAAACCTTGTCAAAACATTCACATTGCCACAACCTTTTGAAAACAACAGCAACTATCAACTCAATATTATCCAACATCCGGTAAACCAGGAATGTGTTTATTTAAAGAATACTCAACGCGGCAGCATTAATGACGCTAGTGAAAACGTATTGAAAATTAAATGTGTTTAAAT
>JAOUJM010000426.1 GCA_029883265.1 Gammaproteobacteria bacterium | reverse complement strand
AATGATATGCGCTGCGACCAAGCCATCACCAACCCTCTCACTTGCATCAGCACCGGCACGAACCGCTGCGTTTACCGCACCGGTTTCTCCTCTGACCAACACAGTTACGTATCCACCACCGACAAATTCTCGACTGATTAAGCGCACTTCGGCCGCTTTAGTCATTGCATCCGCGGCTTCGATTGCCGGCACAAGACCTCGCGTTTCAATCATACCCAGGGCTATACCGTTAATTTCTGAACTCATAGCAATTTCTCCATTAAAAGTTACTCAAAATGTTGCCGCTAAAAACTGATGTTTTCAGGTCGGCAGGTCCTGCTGACCCGTTTTTTCATTCCAAATGTCAATGATTCCACCAACGGTTAAATCCGTTAAAACACTTGGATCGTTGCAGGCATAACGTGCAGCGGATCCGCTGACAACGAATACCCAATTCCCCGGACGGCATCCGCTCGTATCAACCGCCACGTGCAGATTTCCTTTTCGATCGCGCAATACTCGTAAACTGTTGTGCATCAAGCCTGAATGACGTTGTGTGCAAACCAACGGACCGACTACGCGCATAATGTCCATTAACTATTTCCTTCGTCCCAATAGTCGATTATGCCGACAATGGTCAGATCACTCGGATATTCTTTACTACCAGCCGCCTCACGCGCAGCCGAACTTCCGACACAAATTACCCAGTCACCGGGTGAGCATCCGACCGAATCCACTGCAACAAGCCGCGAACTTCCGTCCAATACAACCTGTAGATGTCGGTGTTCCAGACCGGAGATTCGATTAGTCGCAACAAGTGGTTTTTCAACCTGACAAATCTTCATCAGTGGAGCTCCTCTTTATTCACAGTTACCGAACACCCTATCACTTCCGCTTTTACATCCATGCTGCAATCGCGAACCATTAGCAACGTGTGCATATAACCTCGCTTGACAATGTCCTCATAGCGCTGGCGCAGAGCTTGATTCAGTTGTTGACAACGCAATTCTGCACGCGCTTTTGCCCCGGGAACTTCTCCGTGATAATCAAAGCGAATGATGACGGGTATGGGTAATCCTCGTTGAATGTTTAAACCTGAAAATATTTTCACGCCCACGTCTAAGTCCTTTGCACCTTCTTCAACGGTTTTCAAATAGGAAAAGAATGTTAGGTTACGAAGTTGAATTTCTTCAAAGCCAATTCCCATTCCGATAAAACGTTCTTGATGCCCAATATCATAATAACTTCCGCCATGATATTGCTTTACGTATTCGATTTGTTGCAGGTTACCCGCGATAAGTCTTGCGATCAGTCGCAACATGCCATCAGCGGGACTTGATCCCACTTGGGCTAAAATGACATCTCGTAAATTTTCACCCAAGCGATAGTCACCTTGGTTCAACTTCCCTGCTCCGCCACGACGATATAACGATAAAGTATCGATGTAGTTTTCAACATCGAAATTGCCAAGCGCATCCGGTACATGTACACGAATACTATCGGTGTCGGTATCGACGCCAATTAACAACAAGTCGATTGACGCACCACAACAAAAACTGTTTTCAACACCTTGGCGAAAAGCCAATAGTTGATTCTTTGCTTCTTCAGCAGCGCGCACTTCGTCACTACCGTGGGCCGCACAACCTTCATGTTCTGGTGCGACGGAACTAAAATGGTATGCCGCGATTTTCAAGTACCGTGTTGGTTCTGATGCCTGGTTCGGTTTGCCTTCACGATGACGCAACATTTCAGTTTCAACCCACTTCTGCAAGCTATCTTCAACATCAAACATTGCTCCTGCGTAGGATTTTCGTCTAACCGATTTGTACGGGAGGCGTAATACATAACTTACAATGTGAGCTAGACGACCATCGGCACAAGGCGACACATCCAAAGTGTGAAAACCGCACTCTTGAATAAACTTCTGGAACGATGACTCATCTTCCATCGCCAAAGGCTGAAGATTAAAAAACTCGTCAGACATATTGATAAATGTTTCAAAAACACACCAAGCATAAAGCTGCCCAATGTCGACCGGCTTAATCCAATGATTCGTTAACAGCGGTTCTGGCAAGCTGAATCCCAACTGAGTTTTCGCAAACCGTTGTGCTAAATCTACAAAGTTTCTTTCATGCTGCATTGCTGAAATTTCACGAAGAACATTTTCGATCTTGTCAAATTGCTCCTTTGTGGTCTTCTCATATTGATAGAGACGAGCATTAGCGTTTACTACGGGAGTTTCAGCCGGCAATATATTTACGTTCCAAGAGGGAGCGGCCCGTTGAGGGCTGGGCCGGACAAACGCAGACCTTTGTAAGGGGCGTCTGCTTTTTTCTCTCGAGTTAAACATTGCTTACATTCATCCTATTCAATATTACGCACAAAAACGATTCGTTTTGCTTAGCCGCGCGCACCACCAGAAACAGTGATGTGTGCACCTTTTTCCGTATTACCAGATCCACCAGTGACTTTACTTTCCACTACATCAATGGCTTCATTGCGTTTGTTGTGCACGCCAGGCATCGCGTTTACGGGGCCACGGCGGGTCAAATTTCTTTTCACTGCTGACATTCCTTCGGTCCCAGTAACTCTGTCTCCACGATCCCAGTCGTCACCTGTTATTTTCAAACCGGTATCAATACCTTCTCCA
>JAOUJM010000425.1 GCA_029883265.1 Gammaproteobacteria bacterium | reverse complement strand
AAGCGCTAGCGGTGACACTAACAACCATTGACTCAGAAGAGGCAAGAGAAAATCTATTACTGGTCGAGGGCTGTATTGCTGAGCTAAAGGGTAACTTTCCACTTGCGTTAGACAAATATAAACTGATTACTTCAACCAATCTAAACATAGAAAGCATTAAACGTTCACTCAATATCTACATGGAGCAAAAAGATTTAGAAAACGCCGCCCGGGTAATGCAAGATGTGGTTGAAATTATTCCCTCATTCATACCTCAATATGCTGATTTATTATTTATTTTAGGGAATCGGGATCAAGCCTTGGATTTGTTAACCGAATATTGCCAAAAGTATCCAGATGATTTACCTATTATGTTAAAACTTGGCCGCCTTTATCAGCGCATTGGTGTGCAAGAGGCTGCTAACTGGGTTTATAATTATGTTCTTGAAAAGCAACCCGATAACTCAACAGCTAAAACTTATTTGGCCGAACTTAAAAACGCTAGTTAGGTTTTTCATCGGCTAAAATGGTTTTTTCACAAACCCATTCTTTATTAACGAGTCCGCCATAGCAAAATCCATGGGTGAATCAATGTCGACTGAATATTCTGCTGGCATAATATAACCTAAAGAATCAATTCCACTGATGCGATTATTTTGTCTAAACCACTCTGGTGTAAACACAAAAAGTGCTCCATTTAAGACATACGCTGACGGTAACTCTTGGCGCCGATTAACGAGATGATGCTCGGGAAATAAAGGCGTCATTTCATGGGTTTGTTCATTAACTTGATACATCCAAAAAGGTGATTTACTGGGGGCGGTTAGAGAAACAGCCGTTTTAGCTTGATTGTTTTCACATAACTCCAAGATCTGATCAATATCCATAGCCCGACGAAAAGGCACAACCAAGTATAATAAAACCACATAGTCAAACTCTTCCCCAATATTATCCAATGCATGGGTAACCACATCGTGCATATAGGTGTCGTCTTGTGCAAGTTCCACTGGTCGTTTAAATGGCACATCTATTTCATATTGTTTGGCCATACTGATGATTTCATCATCTTCCGATGATAAAATTAACGAATCAATGTATTTTGATTGTCGTGCAGTGCGAATCGTCCAACCAAGCAGTGGTTCGCCGTCCAAGGCCTTTAAGTTTTTTCCAGGTAACCCTTTTGATCCACCACGTGCAGGAATTAGACCTAATACTTTCTTCCCTGAAATCATGAGTACTCACATTATTATCGAATATAATTGAACATGGATAGGCCCTGAATCTTGGTATAAGCTTGCTGAGCTGCCTGCAAACCAACTAGTTGCAAATTCAGATCCGTTACAGCCTGAGCATAATCTAAATCTTTTATCCCGGAAAGTGATGCTTTCATTTCTATGGTGAAAGATCCATTGATGTTGACTTGTTTCTCAATAGTATTTAATCGGGCACCCACACGCGCACGATAACTTAATATGTTCCCCATTGCTTGATCAAGGTTCGTCAATTCATGGCCCATAATATTATGAAACTCTGTAAGTTCCGCGCCGGTAATCGCTGGTGTTTTTAAAGCCTGCTCAAGATCATAAACAATTGAGAATAAATCTTTATGTGCACTGGGACGAACCTGAAATGTGTCACCTGGTTGTGGTTGCCCCACAATCGTTGTTTGAATACCGAATGGTTTTAAAGAGTTTATGTCCGAACCTGAATTATAGGGTACAGCCGCCGCTATCACACCCGCAGTATTGCTAACCGTATAATTGCCTGCACCAAATGTTATGGTATAGGTATCGGGTACATAACTACCCGTCACTTGGCCAGTGTCAATAATGCCCGTTCCTGTATTCCCCGCAACCTGTTCGCTATAAAAACGGCCATTGCCTCGTCGAATTTCTTGAAAAACCTCTTTGCCTGGATCGCCCACCGCAACTTCGGTGGCAGAACCAACTTTCAAATAACGATATCCATCGTCGCCATTGTAGGTGAAATTGCCTAAACCATCTGTAGTAAACGGCTGAGTTTTGCCTTTGTATCCACCAAACAAATATTCATTGGCCGCGTCGGTTGAATTAGCCAACGACATTAACTGTTCTAAAATTTTACTCACTTCCTGTCCAAGAAATTCACGGCTTTCATTGGTTTGGGTATCATTATTTCCTTGAATGACTAACACCCGAACACGTTGTAATGCATCAGTGACGTTACCAAGAATCGATTCTTCTAAACTAAGGCGGTTTTGTGCATAGTTTGCATTCTCAGAATACTGATCAAATATGGTCACCGCTTCATTCAAATCAATCATACGCGAAGCACCATAAGGATTGTCTGAGGGTGCTATCAATTTTGTTCCCGTTGAAATCTGTAGCTGTGTGCGATTCAATTGCGCTTGCTGTTTAAGCATGGCTGATAGTGAAGTTTGAGCAATGTTTAGTGTGGAAACACGCATCTCACTATCTCCTTATCGCATTAAGCAGGGTTTGAAACATTTGGTCAGCTGCGCTAACCACTTGCGCAGACGCGGTGTACGCTTGCTGATAGCGTAATAAATTCGCTGCTTCCTCATCGAGATTGACGCCAGATATCGAGTATTTATACTCCAATGCCTGCTCAAGCAGAGCTTCTTGAGCCGTTAAATTGATATCTGCTTGGTGT
>JAOUJM010000014.1 GCA_029883265.1 Gammaproteobacteria bacterium | reverse complement strand
CTAATTGCAAACGACCATATTTTTTCGCCATATGCACTATTGCTGCTGGCACGCCAGGAATACCTGCCGCTAAAGCCCCATTCATGGACAAGCCAGGCACGACATCACCTTTTTTATCCAAATACATATCACGGTGACCGGCGGCTGGTGTGGTCTCGCGCCCATCAATCATAGTTTCAAAACCATCTTTCGCCCGATGAATCAGCCAGAAGCCGCCACCGCCCAATCCTGAGCTATAAGGTTCAACCACTGCCAGTGCCGCAGTTACCGCAACAGCAGCGTCGAATGCATTTCCACCTTGCTGCAGAATTGTTTGACCTGCCAATGTCGCCATCGGATGCGCACTGGCAATGGCAGTCTGCGGGGGCTTGGAGGCTGATGCAGCGTCCACGTGTAATGCAAAACTAAGTAATAAAAATAGAACGACATGACGCAACATCATTAAGCCCTCAAAGGTTTAATTTGACGATAAAATTGCACTAAGCGCTTTTGCTGGTTAAGCGCTTATATTTTTCAAGCAAGGTTTCCCGGCTTTCTTCGTGATCCGGGTTTTTTGGAATGCAGTCGACTGGACACACTTCAACGCATTGAGGCGTATCATAATGACCGACACATTCGGTACACAAATCAGGGTTGATTTCATAAATTTCGTCACCCTGGTAAATGGCCGCATTGGGGCATTCAGGTTCGCATACGTCGCAATTAATGCATTCATCGGTGATCATTAAGGCCATGAGGGGCTCCGTGTTCTAAATACTACTGATATGACAATCATGAACCGGATATATTAGCGTATTCTGTTTTTTAATGCAGCCATGACATTAGGATGGACAAAGCCACTAACATCACCACCCAAACCTGCGATCTCTCGCACCAAACTCGATGAAATATATGAGAATTTTTCCGCAGGGGTTAAAAAAACCGTCTCAATATTGGAATCCAGACGACGATTCATGCCCGCAAGTTGAAACTCATAATCAAAATCAGATACCGCACGTAAACCCCGAAGCACCACTTTCGCACCTTGTTCTCGGGCGAAATGCACCAGCAAGGTGTCAAAACCAATGACGTGAGCCTTTTCTACATGCTTTAACACATCCTTGGCCATGGCCACTCGTTCGTCCAAGGCGAAAGCCGGCTGTTTGCTTGGGTTTGCCGCTATTGCAACAATGACCTCGTCAAACAAGCTGGCTGCGCGCTCGATTAAGTCCATATGCCCATTCGTAATGGGGTCAAAAGTACCCGGATAAACCGCTTTAACCATGATACACCCTCCACAAAACCTGCCAAAAGTGTAGCATATTCAATTAAACCAAAGCTCTTTAGCTCAATTCGCTCACATCTACCGTGTAACAAGCGGTTTACGATATACTGCGCCCTGATTCACTACTAGCAGCTAAGAAAGGTTCACCATGCGCGCATCCCGCTTTTTGATTGCCACTGTCAAAGAAACACCCGCCGATGCAGAGGTCATTAGCCATCAACTCATGCTCCGCGCCGGGCTTATTCGCAAATTGGCGGCGGGTCTTTACTCCTGGTTACCTATGGGTTTGCGTGTGCTAAAAAAAGTCGAAAACATTGTGCGCGAAGAAATGGATAAAGCTGGCGCCCAGGAGGTCTTAATGCCTTCAGTGCAGCCCGCCGAACTATGGCAGGAATCCGGTCGCTGGGAGGCTTATGGCCCTGAACTATTGCGCATGAATGACCGCCATCAACGGGAATTCTGCTACGGTCCCACCCATGAGGAAATTATCACTGATTTAATACGCAAAGAAATTCGCAGTTATCGTCAGTTGCCTGCTAACTTCTATCAAATTCAAACCAAGTTCCGTGATGAAGTACGTCCACGTTTTGGTGTTATGCGCGCCCGTGAATTTATCATGAAAGATGCTTATTCATTCCATGCGGACCAAGCTAGTCTGCAACAAACCTATGATCTCATGCACCAAACCTATTGTAATATTTTTGAACGCGCCGGTTTGGATTATCGTCCCGTGCTCGCCGACACAGGCAGCATTGGCGGTTCAACTTCGCATGAGTTTCACGTCTTGGCAGACTCGGGTGAGGATGATATTGCCTTTAGCTCTGACAGTGACTACGCCGCTAATGTCGAACTGGCTGAGGCGCTGGCACCCGGTGGCGAACGGGGCTCAGCCGGGGCAGTGCTAGCAGTGGTTGATACGCCTAATCAACATAGCATCGAAGAAGTCAGCCAGTTCTTAAACATAGATGCCAGTCAATGCGCCAAAACCCTATTGGTCAAAGCCGACGATGATAGTGTCGTGGCCTTGGTTTTACGCGGCGACCACACACTCAACGAAATCAAAGCCGAAAAAATCGAGGGTATCGCTTCGCCGCTATGTTTTGCCAGCGAAGATGAGGTTAAAGCGGCAGCCGGTTGTGCACCCGGATCTGTCGGTCCACGAGGCCTATCTATTCGAGTGATTGCCGACCGTACCGCAGCACATTTGGCTAATTTTGTCTGTGGTGCAAACCAAGAAGGTCAACATTTGTTAAATGTTAACTGGGGTCGTGATTTACCTGAACCGGAAATTCACGATATTCGTAAAGTGATTGCTGGTGACCCCAGTCCAGATGGTAAAGGCATACTGAATATTCGTCGCGGAGTCGAAGTGGGGCATATTTTCCAACTTGGGCAAAAATATTCAACGGCCATGAAAGCGAATGTATTGGACGAAAATGGCAAATCCGTCACCATGACCATGGGGTGCTACGGTATTGGTGTTTCAAGAATTGTGGCAGCGGCTATCGAACAGAACCATGATAATAAAGGTATTATCTGGCCAGAAGCATTGGCCCCCTATCAAATTGCAATTCTACCCATGAACGCTAAAAAGTCCGAACGCGTCAGAAAGACGGCCGAAAAACTTTATCAGGATTTAACAACCGCAGGGTTTGAAGTCTTGCTTGATGATCGTGGCGAACGCCCTGGCGTCATGTTCGCCGATATGGAGCTAATTGGAATACCCCACCGTATTACTATTGGCGATAAAAGCCTAGACCAAGGGCTGGTTGAATATGTTTACCGTCGCGATATGCAAACTCAACATTTGCAAATAGTGTCATTAGTTGAGCAATTGGCTCAACGAATTAAATAATTTAAGAAAAACCTAAGACACAAAAACTACTATGGCAGTCATGAAGGGGAGCATAAAACTAACAATAGTCATTTGCCTGTGGGCTTTACTTGGGCAAGCCACGGCTTTAGCCGCAGCACAAGAGCGTGATCCTGAACTAGTCAAACAACTAAAGCGAGCAATCGCTGACACTACTAGTTTTGGCGATCGTTATGAGGCTGAAGTGTGGCTTGCTGATATGTCACAGCGCTTGAAAAAACGTTTTCCTAAACCTAAAGATCGCTTTCTATTTCTCAAATATGTCCACGGCGAGGCTCAGCGCGCCAGCCTTCCACCAGAGTTGGTTTTGGCGATTATCGAAGTGGAGAGTAATTTTAATCAATGGGCTATCTCACGCGTCGGTGCACGCGGTTTGATGCAAATTATGCCTTTTTGGTTAAAAGAGATTGGTCGCCCCGGTGATGATTTATTCACTTTGCAAACCAACTTACGCATGGGTTGTACGATTTTGCGTCACTACCTGGATAAAGAAAATGGCAACTTGATTCGCGCCTTGGGTCGTTATAACGGCAGCCTTGGCAGTTTTCGTTATCCTGACTTAGTCCTAACTGCCTTGCGTGAGCGCTGGTATCGTCCTTAGATGATTAAAACTGGCTAAACAAAGAAATCATGCGCCATTTCTGTTTGCGCAATAAAAAGCAGGCCTGATAATCCCTCGGACTACGAACAGCCGAACGACTGACAAAACCATTAAGACCATCGTGTAGTTTCACTTGCAACCATTCGATTTGAGGATTTTTTATATCCTCAGAGTTGAGTAACTCAACAATGTCATAAGACAGAATTTCTTTGGTATCCGAAGTGAAATCAGCTTCCGCTTTCAGTGGCACTTGTTTATCGATTATGGCCACGTATTTTTTCGGATCGAGCTCCGATGGAAAATGCGTAAACACATAAGGCGCACAATACTGCACGCCACGATTTGAGCGCACAAAGCCTCCACCTAGTTTCATAATAGAATCCAATACCTCCCAAATGGGGCTTTCGATTGAATCAATATTCCAGCGTTCTGCAAATGCTTTCATGCCATTGGGTGCTAACACACCATTAAGCACTGCAAAATCTACCATGGTGACTAAACGCTCAGGTTCACGAAAACTAACTGCCTGTTGAAATTGATTACGAAATTCAAGAAAACTTTGGTCGCGCTCACTTTCGTCACTGGGTTCGAGTTTAAATAGATTTTCTTCAGCCAATACTGACGAACTAATGACGCCTGCTAAAACCAAGGTGCAGATAGATATTCGCAATAAATCAGCAAGATAAGGAATCATTCAGTCTCAACAATGAAAAAATATTAAGTCTTATGGCTGTAGCAGGAACTATGCCTCAGGAATCATTCAGTCTTCGTCATTAGGAATAAGTGAATGTCGCCAGAACTGATCTTCTTTTTCGAATAGGCGACGGGTTTCCTGTGGCCCCCAGGTACCCGCTGGATAGGTTTGAATATAGTCACGCTCCATCGCCCATACTCGTAACACTGGATCAACTACTCGCCATGCCCATTCAACTTCGTCATAACGTAAAAACAGGGTTCGATCACCTTCAATCACATCCAGCAATAAGTCTTCATAAGCATCCGTGAGTTCATCGTATTCATCACGAAAACTGGCATCCAAACTGGTGGTACGCGAACGCATTTCCAAACCGGGTTCCTTGACTTGCATTTCTAAACGCAAACATTCATAAGGTTGTATGCCTAACAATAACCAGTCGGGTTGTAATTTTTCCACGGCTGTATTACGAAATAAATGTTGTGGCGGTAATTTAAATCGAATACTCACAGCTGATTTACTTTCCGCCATACGTTTGCCGGTTCGTATATAAAATGGCACATCACGCCAACGCCAGTTATCTATGTATAGTTTTAACGCGGCATAGGTTTCGGTACTACTATCATGCGGCACGCCTTGCTCTTCTAAATAGGAATTGACTTTTTCTCCTTCGACCATGCCTCCCGCGTATTGCGCACGATAAGCATGGGCGTGTACTGCACCCGGCGTAATCGGTCGAATAGATTTTAATACTTTAACTTTTTCATCGCGTAGGGATTCCGCATCCATGGATGCGGGTGGCTCCATGGCGACAAGTGTTAATAATTGCATTAAGTGACTTTGAATCATATCGCGCAAGGCACCGGCTTGATCATAATAGTCGGCACGGCCTTCGATACCAAAAGTTTCTGAATGGGTAATTTGCACATGATCAACATAATTTCGATTCCATAACGGCTCCATCATCACATTGGCAAAACGAAATACTAAAATGTTTTGCACCGTGCCTTTTCCCAAATAATGATCAATTCGATACACTTGATGCTCATCTAAACATTTATGTAATCGACGTTGTAATAATTGTGCGCTTTCCAAATCGTATCCAAACGGTTTTTCAATAACAATGCGACGCCAACCGTGTTCTTCTTTGCTTAAACCACTGGATTTTAAATGCTCGGCGACGACGCCAAACTCGGCCGGGCGCAAGGCCATATAAAATGCAGCATTGACTGGGAACTCGTCTGACTTATCCAATAGGCGCGACATTTCCGAATATAGTTTTTGATCGCCCAGATCACCTTGTAAATAATGCAAACGTTGCGCGAAGTTTTTGAACTTTGCTTCGCTAATACCGCCACGCGCTTGCGTTTTAATCATTTTATGCACGGCTTTTATCCATTCGTCACGCGAACGAGCTTGACGTGAAATCGATAAAATCACCGTATTTTTTGGCAAACGACCGGCAACCTCAAGGTGATAAAGTGCAGGCATTAATTTACGCCGAGCCAGATTGCCTGTGGCGCCAAAAATCACATAGGTGCAAGGTTCAATTTCACTCATAACAACTATCCCTGTTTGACTTTATTTTTTTGAATTATCCAATCCGTATGAAAAAACTGACCACGGGGCTGATCCACACGCTCATAGGTATGTGCGCCAAAATAATCCCGTTGTGCTTGTAATAAGTTGGCGGGCAAATTTTCACTGCGGTAGCCATCATAAAATGCCAAAGCCGAGGACATCGCGGGTAATGGAATACCTTGTTCAACACCAAGCACAATCGCTTTTCGCCAACCGGTTTGAGCTTGTTTAATGGCTTGTTTAAAAAAATCATCCAGCAATAAATTATTCAACTGCGGATTGTCTTCGAAGGCTTGTTTGATATCACTTAAAAAGCGACTGCGAATAATGCAGCCACCGCGCCACATTAACGCAATATCGCCGTACGCTAATTTCCACGCATAGGTTTTAGCTGCTTGACGCATGAGCATAAAACCTTGTGCATATGAAATGATCTTAGCAGCATATAATGCATCATGAATAACGCCAATCCAGGCTTGCGTATTTTCCACCAATGGTTTTTCTGGCCCGCATAAGTGTTGTGATGCATGTAAACGTTCGCCTTTTAAACTCGATAAAAAACGCGCAAACACGGCTTCACCAATCAGCGTCAAAGGAATACCTTGCTCCAAAGCATCGATAGCCGTCCATTTACCCGTGCCTTTTTGTCCGGCACTATCAAGAATTTTGTCGACTAACGGTGCTGAATTTTCTTTTACACATAAAACATCATGCGTAATTTCGATGAGATAAGAGTCAAGCAAGCCTTGATTCCATTGCTGAAAAATCTCTGCTATCTGATCCACCGACAAACCCAGACCATCACGCATGAGTTGGTAGGCTTCACAAATCAGCTGCATATCGCCATATTCGATACCGTTGTGAACCATTTTCACATAATGACCGGCACCACCCTCACCTACCCACTGACAACAGATTTGGCCATCCACTTTAGCTGCAATCACTTGGTAAATATCTTTAACTAAAGCCCAGGCTTGTGCATGCCCGCCGGGCATTAGGGATGGCCCAAAGCGAGCACCTTCTTCACCGCCAGAAACACCCAAACCAAGAAATAGAATATGTTGTGCCGCCAGCACATCGGCGCGGCGCTGTGTATCACTATATAGTGAATTTCCGCCATCAATAATGACATCTCCAGCCTCCAGAAATGGTAGTAGTTGCTGAATTAAGTCATCGACTACTTCACCGGCTTTAACCATTAACATGATTTTTTTCGGTGAGCTAAGGCTGGCACAAAAACTGGCAATATCGTAATTAGGCGTTAACAACAATTGCTGCTGAGTAGTGCTTCGTTCTAGTAAATCATCAACTTTTTGTGAAGAGCGGTTATAAACCGATACCCGAATATTGTGATCGAGCATATTCAGAACTAGATTCTGCCCCATGACGGCTAAGCCAATAAGCCCAATATCCGCTTTTTGCATAATAACTCTCATCCTTGTAGGCTGGATTGCCAATGTTTCCAATTAGGAAGATATTTTTAATTCGATCCTTGCAAACCGCACTTGTTTGATCGACAGGAATCCTTATATATTGACCCTGGAAATAAATAGCTTTCTGCAAAAGCAATACCTGCTATTTTTGAATCTATTCCTATAGAGATAGCTAGAACTGCAAAATTAACGGAATCAGGCTATAATATGTCGTTTTTAAACCACACGGCAATAAAGGGTATGCCGCACCCACCGAACAAGGGCCGCGGGACTTTACATCAAACTAACATAACATATTGAAATAGGTAATAAAATGGAACAGGCCGGGGACAAGGCGCTACGCAGTCGCGTCAAGTTACTTGGAAACCTGCTAGGAAACGTTTTGCGTTCTCAAGCGGGCAACGGGGTATTTGTAGCTGTTGAGGCACTAAGAAAGGGATATATTAGCTTACGTAAAGCAGATAACCCTACACGACGCAGGCGTTTAATCCGTCTGATTAGTCGTCTAGAGCCCAATACACTCACCGATGTGGTGCGCGCATTCAATATTTATTTCAATTTAGTAAATATTGCAGAGGAAGATTTTCAGCAACAGCATCGTTTTAAAGCAAAACGAGCCAAAACTAACTGGGTTGGAAGTTTTCCTGACACTATCGCCGGATTTAAACAAGATGAAATCAGTGTCGAGCAACTGCAGCAATTGTTCGATAACCTCGCTTACATCCCGGTCATCACTGCACATCCAACAGAATCCAAACGCCGCAGTGTCATGGAGAGTTTACGCCGCATCTATCAAACCTGTGTTGAGCTTGACGACCCGCGGTTAAACAAAGAAGAACGCGAGGAGATCCAGCAACGTTTGGAAACTCAAGTTCAAATTTTATGGTTGACCGATGAAGTGCGTAGCGAGCGCCCACAAGTCTCAGATGAGATCAAACTCGGTTTGTATTATGCCCAAGAAACATTTTTCAAAGCAGTACCCCAAGTGTATCGGCAAATGGAAAAAGCCGTTAACGAAGTCTATGGGGTTGATGCCTCAGGCAACGCACAAGTAAAAGTCCCCAGTTTTTTACGTTTTGGCTCATGGATTGGCGGTGATCGCGACGGTAACCCCAATGTTAAACCCCATACCACGGTGTTGGCGCTGTATCTACAAGCGCAAGTAGTGCTTATCGAATACGTGGTGCACTTACGTCACTTGTCAAAAGAACTCACCCATAGCACACGCTTTTGCCAACCCAGTGAAGCATTTTCGCGATCACTGGATCACGATGATCAGCGCTTTTCGACAAAAGTATTTGGTGAAAAACCCGAACGTTTTCGCGCCGAACCTTATCGTCGCAAACTCGCAATTATGCGTCGCCGTATTGAAGCGAATATTGTCAATATTAAAAATGAACTCAATGGCAAAAATAAAAAAGATGCCGAGTTAGCATTTCCCAATGAAAAAGAATTATTAGCGGATTTATATATCATCCGTGATTCGTTATTATCCCATGGTGATCGCGGCGCTGCCAACGGACGCATACTCGACGTGATTCGCCTAATCGAAACCTTTGGTTTTTATTTATTTAAGTTGGATATACGTCAAGAATCCACCTTGCACAGCAACACGGTTGACGAAATTTTTAAAAACTTTTTAAGCCGCGATGATTATTCCCAACTCGATGAAATCGCACGTTGTCAATTATTGGCGGCTACCATAGAGGAAAAACAATTACCGCGTATTGCGGCAGATGCTTTATCCGATCAAAGCAAAGAAGTATTGGATGTATTTAACGTCATGCGTTGTATGCGTGATGACTTAAGCCCTGATACCTTTGGTAATTATGTTATTTCGATGACTCATGAAGCCAGTCACGTATTGGAAGTTATGTTACTGGCGCGCCTTGCGGGCTTAGTCGGCAAAGATGAACAAGGTGAATTTTTCTGCCATATTCAAATCAGCCCCTTATTCGAAACCATTGAAGACTTAGCGCATATCGAACCGGTAATGTCGCGCTTATTCCAGAATTCAACCTATGCTCGATTATTAAAAGCGTCGGGAAATCTTCAGGAAATCATGCTGGGTTACTCCGATTCCTGTAAAGACGGTGGCATACTCGCATCGGTTTGGAATTTATATGAAGCACAGAAAAAAATTACTCGCTTAGCAGCGACTCATCATGTGGATTTTCGTTTATTCCATGGTCGTGGCGGCACCATTGGACGGGGCGGTGGCCCGACTCATGAAGCCATCATGTCGCAACCCGTAGGCACCGTGCATGGTCAAATAAAATTCACTGAACAAGGCGAAGTCTTATCATTTAAATATGGCAATATCGATACGGCCGTTTACGAACTCACCATGGGGGCAACTGGATTAATTCGCGCTAGTCGTTGCATTATCGAGCCGCCCCAAAGTGATCGCAAAGATTATTTAGGCGTGATGGACCAAGTCGCCGCTAAAGGTGAACAAGCTTATCGTCAGCTCACTGAACACACGCATGGTTTTTTAGATTATTTCTATGAAGCCACACCGGTCACTGAAATCGGCTTAATGAATATTGGTTCACGCCCATCCCATCGTAAAAAAGGTGACCGCACCAAAGGCTCCGTACGCGCGATTTCCTGGGTTTTTGGCTGGGCGCAATCGCGTCACACTTTGCCCGCATGGTTTGGTATCGGTACAGCACTAGAAAGCTGGCGCAACAACGATCCAACTCATTTAGCTAAATTGCAATCCATGTATCAGCATTGGCCATTCTTTCGTAGCTTAATCAGTAATACCCAAATGGCGTTATTCAAAGCAGAAATGGATATTGCCAAACAATACAGCGAACTTTGTGAAAACCATGAAGTGGGTTTACGGGTCTACAATATTATTTTGGATGAGTACCGTCGCACGGTAACACAAATTACTCATATTGCGGGCATTAGCACTTTGCTTGAAGATACGCCAAGTTTGGCCTTATCTTTAGCGCGGCGAGAACCCTATCTCGATCCTTTAAACCATATCCAAGTAACCTTGCTAAAACGATACCGCAACCTAGCTGAGGACGACCCTGAACGGGAGGCATGGTTGGTACCACTTTTGCGCAGCATTAATGCCGTTGCCACAGGGATGAGGAATACAGGCTAAACCTGGGCTTAAGACGAGCCGTTTATTATCGGTTTTATATGGTTTGGCAAACCCGATGAAGAAAGAATAGAATAGAATAAGTAGACATCGTGAGGTATAAAAATAATGAATCGGTTGCTCTTGATTATATTTGTCCTAACCAGCAGCGTGGGTTGCGATCAATCGAGTAAATATCTGGCGAGTGAATGGTTGGCAAACTCAAGTATGATCACCTTCCTCAACGATAGTTTGCGTCTGACTTATGCAGAAAATCATGGAGGCTTTCTCAGTCTCGGTGGTAGCTTGCCTGAACAATACCGCTTCTGGATTTTTGTTGTCATTGTATCTATGGTTCTAATTTCCATGTTTTGTTATCTACTTATTAACCGACAACTCAGCCCCTTACATTTTTATGGCGTTTGCTTAGTTCTTGGTGGTGGCTTAAGCAATCTTATTGATCGGGTGACCAACCAAGGAGCTGTTGTCGATTTTCTCAACATGGGTATTGGTAGTTTGCGCACAGGCATATTTAATATGGCAGACGTTTTTATTCTACTCGGCGTTGTTTTATTTATTACTGCTCGCATCAAATCACGCAACATGGCGCAACAATCAGTTCGCACCTAGTTAAAAATAAACGGAGTTACTGGTTTACTCGACAGGTTTATGCTATAGGTTTTGGTTAAATTCGCACGCAAAAGGGAAGCGTTTTTAACATGGAAGCACAACCTGAATTACATAGCCCACGCTTAATACTCCGAGCATTCAATACAAATGATGCTGCACAGGTGCAAGCACTTGCTGGTGATGAACGCATTGCCGACACCACCGCACACATTCCCCACCCATACCCAGCTGACGCAGCCATCAATTGGATTAGCACCCACGCCAATGCATGGCAGACAGGAGAAGCTGTGGTCTATGCCATCATATTAAACGCAGGCCAAACATTGATTGGCGCTATTAGCATAATCCGCATTCACCAACAGCAAGCAGAAATTGGCTATTGGATTGGCGTTCCGTTTTGGGGTAAGGGCTATGCCACCGAAGCGTTGCAAACAATCATTAAATTTGCATTTAAACAGTTACGGCTTAAACGTCTTAGCGCCAATTATTTACAACGCAACCCTGCCTCAGGGCGTGTTCTGACAAAGGCCGGCATGCAGTGTTGTGGCGAAGGAAAACTAGATTGTGGCTATCGCCATGAAAATGAACCTGTGTATTTTTATGAAATTAGCAGCAAGGAACTTCATAATGAAACTGCATAAAAATCTTTTTTTTCTTATCGCACTATTAATCTCTGCTCAATCAACCAGCGCCGCTGATGTGATTAATGACAAAAATATCGGCATGGACCTGGCGCGAGACATAAGCAACGAAGCAGTACTAGCCTGTCGCAAACAGGGTTATCACGTTAGTGTTGTCGTGGTTGATCGGCACGGTATTTCACGCGCCAGTTTACGTGACGATTTTGCTTCACGTTTCACATTAGAAATTGCCGAACGTAAAGCCAATCTTAGCATACTCGCTTGGACAGATACCGGTCGTTTTCGCCAAGCTCGCAAAGATATTCAACAAGAATTAAACCACATTGATGGCTTAATCGTCATGCAAGGTGGCGTAAAAATTGTTGCCGGTGGTTTTAATCTAGGTGCGATAGGCGTCAGCGGCGCACCCGGCGGCGACAAAGATGAAGCTTGCGCTAAAAAGGCTTTGGAAAAACTAAACGAACGAATTGAATTCGCCATCGAATAACATTAGGAAGCTCTGAATGATTAGACATATTGTTTTATGGAAACTGTACGAACAAGCGAATAACAACACAAAACAGGAAAATGCGCAGCAAGCTAAACAAGTGTTGGAAGCCTTAAACGGTAAAATTCAGGGCTTGATCAAGCTCGAAGTGGGTATAGATTTACTCCATAGCGAACAGTCGGCTGATATTGCTTTATATTCGGAATTTGCATCTCTAGACGATTTAGAACACTACCAACATCACCCCGAACACGTAAAAATTATACCATTTATGAAATCCATATGTGCCGAACGTCGTGTGATTGATTTTGAATCGTAGAAAATAGAATGCTGTAAGTTTTATTAATTCTTACGCAAACTATAATTTACCAACACGCCAGCTTGGCAAGCATTTTTTTATTCAAGGCTTTGTGACTGACTCGCTTTATTCTGCCTAGATGGCTTTTGACTCACTTTTCACAGCCCTCAAGCGAACTAAAATGTATCTCAACATTGAGAATGTTCCCATTAAACCCTGAAGCAACTCATCAGGCGGTTTACTTATTTGCCATACTTCTACCGACAAAGATTCCTGCGCATTACATAGCCCTATAAATAATTCAGCACGCTGCGTTCGTTATAAATTAGGGCCCTTATCCCTATTAAATACCGCAATCAAAGCTCAACAGGAAACACGTTTCCGTGTTCCACCTAGCCCCTGCGTCACCAAGGATCGCGAAGCACATTTGAAGCATGAAAAATGTTCAAGACCCACACCGGCCGCAATTGATTTTAAAACAAGGGATTTGAGACTGGCAAAGGGTGACGCAAACAACCATCAGCGTCGCTTGCTTCCATTTGAATGGGAATATAGGTCGCGCAGAAACCATTTGTCGATTCGATCACTAGGCGTAGCTGAATATTTTATTGCAAATAGTCTGTTTATATCTCGCTAAATCTAGCATGCTTTAGTTGGCTGAGTAGTTTTTTGCAATTTCAATCACTTCATCGACCAGTGCTTGGCGTGTACAGCTTTCGCTATGAACCGCATAAAATGATCGATAAATAAGGTCAGCATCACTTACCAAAAATAATCGTCGATTCTCAATCAACTCATGGACCATTGTACGAGGCATATACGCCGAACCACTATTTTGTGTTAAGTAATTTATTAATAAATGACCGTGACTAACTCGCATCATGGGTGGACGCATATCAGGAAATAAATGAGCATGGTTCACAGCAAAACTTGAACCCCAGTCAACCATAATATAATCCGATTGGTTCACGGCTTCTTCGGCGGACAAACCATCTTGGGTTGAAACCATAACTAATTCTAAGGAACCAATCGACTCACTGTGCATACCTTTGAGCTGCGGCGATTCAAATAAGAAGGCGAGATCGAGCATATCTTCATTGATTAAACGCAATAAATTGTCGCTGCCATGAACTTCAATATTCAATGCGAGCTGCTGTTTTTCTTGTCGCAACTTAATCAAGGTTGGTTGCAGATTAGTTTCCCATAAACTAGAAACAGCACCCATTGTCAGGAGTTGCATGTTTTCATCATCTAAACCCACTTCCTGCCGCGCCCGATTCCAAGTGGTCAACACACTTTCTGCATAGGGCAAAAAGCGCATTCCGGCCGGTGTTAGCTGAATATTATTTCGATCCCGTGTAACTAATCTCACACCCAGGGTATCTTCTAGGATTTTAATTCTCGCACTCACCGCCGACTGGGTTAAAAAAAGGTTTTTAGCCGTTTTACCAAAATGTCGACTGCGACTTAGTTCCAAAAAGGTTTTGAGTAATGAAATATCAGCCATTGAACACCTGTTTAAACAATTCCTTCGATCAAAACTATCAAAAAATCTTGTTTTACTCCACTAAAGTTTAGGCGTTATATAAGCATACTTCGCGATCGCTAGGCGCTAGTCACTTCTATCGACTGGATCGTCAAGTTTCGATTATAACGCCATCTTTTTAGGAGAACGGCAACATGAAAAAACGTCTTTATTTAATGACATTATCGGCGCTGATTCTTGCAGCCCCGTTGATCGCACAAGCAGAATCAGCTGCTGAATATTGTCGCTCAGAGGCCATGGATTCCGGCATCGAAAGTGAAAATGAAATTCGCGCTTACGTTGCTGAATGTGTCGAACAAATGGAACAAGAAACCGGCGCTAATACCGCAAACAATACAGAATCCAGTGAAAGCATGGAGTCTGCCAGCATGGAAAACGCGCCTCGCGAACAATAAGTTTAACGAGGTCGTATCTTTCAAATGCCGATAGCCTAAACACTATCGGCATTTTCATTTCAGTCAAACTCAAAGACCGTTCGCTGATTCATACTGTCGCTATGCACCAACACAAAACGCTTGGTTTGGCCTTGCTCCAATTCCACTAAGCCAAAATTTGATTGAGGCGTAACCAAACGATTTTTACCTTTTGCGCGAACACCTTGAATTTGTGCACGCCAAATGGGATGCAACGCATCATTATTTATCAGGCGTAACCACGCCAGTTTATACCAAGGCGTGCGCTGGGTTACACGCCAACCTTTTTTGTGTTCTTTATGATCCGTGAGCAAGGCTAACCAATTTAGAAATTTTTTCACATTGGGTGTGTTCTTGATCGGGCTGCAAGTCAGTTGTAAACAGTCCAGTCGTTTGCCAGCAGAAAAATAACTCGCCTGATTCGCATAGGAATAATGCACATCACCGGACAAGATCGTCAACTTGCTTAACTTCATGCGCAATAACAAGGTATCGAGTAAATAAGTATAACCCTTTCGATTGCCTATCCAGGCCTCTAAGTCCAAGTCTTCACATTTAACACGAAAAAAACGAGCCGTAAGTTTAACTTTGACCATGGGATCAAACGCAAATACAGGTTTAGGCGAAACAATAATCGGTTGCCTTGTTGCACCTCGCGCTTTGAGTTTCATCCATTCCATGCGCAACCAGTCCAGGGCATAACGATCCATTAAAATCGCCGGCGTATCACGCCCATCAAAATCCCGTTGTGTGCGTGTATCCATAACGATGACCGGCGGTGAACTCGGAATGCTATAACCCCAACCACGATGCTTCCACATTTGCAGATCAAAACGCTCACCACAAGCCTCATCTTTTGGCTGGCGCAAATGGGTTTGCACGGTTTCAACAAACTCATTATCAAAACGCTCTGGGTTATTACCCCAGCCTTGAAACGCCCAATATGCGGCTAAGCCGTTGGAGATTATGCGGCGACCACAAGGGCTATAACGCACACTTTCATACCATGATCGAGTAAGATTCCAATCATCGGTGATTTCATGATCATCAAAAATCATGTACGTGGGAATATTGGCAAACACTTTTTGAATTTTGTGCAAGTTCTGATGGAAACCACGCACGTCATCGTTGTCTGTAACATGCCATTGGGTTTGATTGCCAAACACATAAACATACATGGCCGCAAATTCACCAAAGGTAATTAAATGGTTGTCACGCGCACTCGAACTTATTCCCGAGCGCAATTGATCGATCACACGTTTGCGTTGATTTAGTGGGATATCACAAGGCCGATCAATTTGTGGCACACCCAAATCTTCACCCATTAGTTCACGCGCTTGTTGTTGTACCATGGCTAAAACCGATTCATGCACATCATCGGCATAAATTTGGTCACCTGTCAGTGTCAGTATGGAGGGACGTTTTTTTAAATCGTTCGCCGTACGATTAAGCTCACCGGCCAACAAACTCAAGGTATCGATTCCCGGCTTATCACCCTCTTCAGTCGCAGCCAGGCCATGAGGCTTGCGACAGGAACCTTGAGCAAAAACTTGTAATTCACTTGGAATAAAAAATGAGGGCATTTCAAATCCATCAAGCAGCGACGAACTCAAATCGAGATATTTTGATTCGGCTTGATTAAATACTCGATAAAATAATAATTCATCTTTAGGGTAAAAAGTGTCGTCGATACTTGACGCTTGTAATAAACACACCCATAAATGCTTGCCTAATTGAATGGACTGACTTTGCCATGCATGGCTTTGTCCCAGCACTTGTTGTTGTGTGTTTACGATTTCCAAGCGAAACTCTACCGCTTCGCGGGTAGCAAACCAAACACACACGCGACGTTCACTACTACGGCGTAATAAAGGACCCGCTAATATCAGAGGCAAGCTTGGCATGATTTCCACTCCTTAGATGCTTATTCCATCGATCAAGCGATGTTGGAATCCAAGTAAAGCAAATTTTAAGGACTTTGGTAAGTTTGATTTATCAAAAGACCGCTAGAGTAGCACTGCCGATATAGCTTCGGCAGTGAGTAAGCTAAAGTTTAATGGCTGGTGGCGCGATCGGCGTATTTTTGCAAAGCTCGACGCATATTGTCGGTTTCATGACCACATTGTATTACACCAAAATCATTGATCTGAGCTTCTGGTTCGTCATAGCTGAGCCAAATAAAACCATTGGCATCGCGTTCCACAGTGGCGATTAAGGGTTGGTCTTTACGAACACTTTTATTGCAACGCCCGAGCGTGGTACCGAACAAAGGATTGGTAAAAACAATTTTCTGTCCCTGGGCATTTTTCATAACTTTCTGTGCTAATACAGGTACGCCATCTTGTTTCAGCGCTTGAATGTAACGAATAACGGTTTGCTTGAGGTTATAGTCACTCTTCAATCGCACTTGTGTATCGGCGAAAATCGGCAGACTAAGGCCCAATAATAGACAGGCAACAACACAATATTTCATAAGCACAAGCCCCCCTGCTGCTTATTACTTGTTAGTGATGGTGATTATGGGCTTATGCGTCAGTTTTAGGCGACTTGGACCGGAATCTGGTTACGTTGACCGATAATCTCGTTGTGTTCGTCTAAATAGACTAATTGCGGTTTAAAACGCGCCAACTCCTGTTGATCAAGCTGGGCATAACTGCAAATAATCAAACGATCCCCCGGTTGCGCTTTATGCGCAGCGGCGCCATTAACTGAAACCACCCGCGAATTCGCTTCTGCACGAATTGCATAGGTGATAAAACGCTCGCCATTAGTGACGTTGTAGATATGGATTTGCTCGTACTCCCGTATACCGGACAAGTCTAACAACTGACTGTCAATGGCACAGGAACCTTCGTAATCCAACTCCGCATGGGTCACACAGGCCCGGTGAAGTTTCGCTTTTAACATGGTTAGCTGCATAAGCACCCAATCAAATTCTAATCAAACCACTAATTATGCCGTGTTAAGACACGTTCTGCAATTCGAGGCGTATATTATCTATTAAGCGGGTTTTTCCCAAACGTGCTGCGACTAATATCACCAAGTCCGTATCGACATCGGCCTGTGCTGACTTAAGATCACCCACGTTTCGAATGGAAAAGTATTCTGGCTCAAATCCCGCCGCTCCTAGTTGTCGCATGGCTTCCACTTCTAGGCGACTATACTCCCTTGTTCCTGCAATGATTTTATCTCGAGTCATGAGCAAAGTCTGGTACAAAAGAGGCGCAATTTGCTGCTCTGAGTCTGAAAGATAACTATTGCGAGAACTTAATGCTAATCCATCATCCTGTCGTTGAGTCTCAAACCCTTCTATTTGCATAGGAATGAACAAGTCAGCCACCATGCGACGAATAATTTGTAATTGCTGAAAATCTTTTTCGCCAAATATTGCCAAATCCGCCTGAACAATATTAAAAAACTTGGCAACAACGGTAGCAACGCCGGCGAAATGGCCTGGCCGCGACTGTCCGCATAATATATCGGACAATTCCGGCACTATAATTTGCGCTGATGCCTCTTTACCACGAGGATACATAACCTTGTCATCAGGATTAAATAACAAGTCCACACCCGCACGGGTCAAAGCCTTTTGATCTGCCTCCAAAGTGCGGGGGTAAGCCGCAAAGTCTTCGTTTGGACCAAACTGCATGGGATTGACGTAAATGCTCACAACCACTCGCTCAGCCAATGTCTTAGCATGCTGACATAAGGCCAAATGACCTTCATGTAAATTCCCCATGGTCGGCACAAATGCAATACGCTGACTACCCGCATGCCAGCGTTTGATCCAGGAACGTATCTCAGTGGGATTTTTTGCAGTTATCATCGTTTTTTAGTTATAGCAGTGTTCGTTTGCTGGGTAAGTACCGTTTTTAACCGCCTGCACAAATGACGATATGGCTTCGGCAATACTATTGTTTTGTAAAAACACTTTATTGAATTTTGCACCTGGCCCAGGACTAATGCCCAACATATCTTGAAGTACCAAAACCTGGCCATCACATTCGGGACCGGCACCAATGCCGATAGTGGGAATGCTTAGCGCACCACTAATATCCGCACCAAGACCTCGGGGCACACATTCAAGCACAAGCAAGTCGGCTCCCGCTTGTTCAATCGCCTTGGCTTCCTGTAATAGTGTTTGTGCCTGATCACTTTCACGACCTTGGACTTTATAACCACCAAGTTTGTGAACGGACTGCGGCGTTAAACCCAGATGGCCACAGACAGGGATGCCATTGGTAGTGAGCTGGCGGATTGTTTCTAGACGCCGTTCACCGCCCTCAAGTTTAACCATTTGCGCGCCTGACTGTTTTAGAATAGACGCAGCGTTAGTAAGTGCCAGCTCTAGCGAAAGATCACTGGCAAAAGGCAAGTCAACTATAATAAAAGCATCAGGGGCGCCTCGACGCACGGCCTGCGCATGGTAAATCATATCTTCAACGCGAACAGGTAGTGTTGTTGCCTGTCCTTGGATGACCATGCCTAAGGTGTCGCCAACCAATAGGACTTCAACACCATTTTCACTTAATACCCTGGCGAAGCTAGCATCGTAGGCAGTTAAACAGCTAATCTTTTCACCCTGCTGTTTCATTTGTTTGAAATGGTGAATATTCATGCGCTTATCCTGATTGCTGGGTCGTGAGATTAATATGCTTAAAACAGGGGATCATTGTAACCTCTTAGCTTGATTACGTGAACCGATTATTTTCTTTTACTATCAATCAATTAAGCTTAGCGGTGTTTTTTTGACAGGCAGGGCGTGGGCAATTTGCTCAAGCCGCGATCAGGGCATAAGGCAACAACTTCTGAGATTTTCCCCAGGCCAGGAATGCGAATCTGGGGATTTATTTCCACCAAAGGAATCAGAACAAAATCCCTTTGACTAATACCTGGGTGGGGAATACGCAATCGTGAGTGATTAATCACTTGATCGCCATAGAGCAAAATATCGATATCTAAGCTTCGTGGCCCCCATCGCTCTTGATGACGTCGACGTCCGTGCTGGTACTCAATCGCTTGCAGTTTATCTAATAGGGGAATTGGTAGTAGCCCGGTTTCAATTTGCACCACTGCATTCAAATAATCCGCTTGTGGCATATTATCCAGAGGTTTACTGCGATAAAACGAGGAAATACTGTTGACCGTGACACTTGTAAGCTCATTAATTTGCTGCAATGCAGAACAAAGATTGGCCTCACATTCGCCTAGGTTACAACCTAAACCCAAGTACGCTTCAACAATCTTCATTCCGGTTTGCGTTTACGCCGACGCCGACGGCGCTGTCCCTGACCAAGTTGATTGAGTAAATCCTTTTGTTTATCTTCATCAGCTTCATATAGATCCGTCCACCATTGCGCCAACTCAGTTTCAACCTCCCCCACTTCCGCACGAAGTAATAAAAAGTCGTATGCGGCACGAAAACGTGGGTGTTTTAACAAACGCAATGAACGCTTGGGTGCGCGTTTGGCAAAACGATCTTGTAAGTTCCATATTTCACGGATGGCGGGATGAAACCGACGAGGCATTGAGACGCGTTGATTCTGTCCAGAAATCACCTTATCGGCAGCTGCTGCTAGTGTTTGTTGCTCACTCATGCCGCGCTTGGCGTAGGCACAACGTAAAGCACTCACCGGCCCCCATAAAAATGCTGAAAGTAAAAATGCGGGGGTGATCGACTTATCTTCGGCAATTCGTTGATCCGTATTTCTCAGCACATGCTCGACCAAAGCGAGAAATACGGGGCCATTATCTTCGTTGAATTCACTTTCGGTTTGCGGAAATAAATAGCCAAACAAGTTATAGCGACGTAATAATTCAAGTGCTTGGGCACCGGCACCCGATAAAAATAATTTCAAAATTTCTTCGAATAATCGTGCGGGAGGTACATCTTCTAGCAAGTAACCTAACTCGGTCAGCGGCACTTCAGTTTTTTCTTCAATATTGAAATCGAGCTTTGCTGCAAACCGCACTGCTCGCAACATACGTACCGGGTCTTCGCGATACCGCTGCACCGGATCACCGATCAGTCGGAGCTGCCTGGCCTTTAGATCTTGCACGCCTCCAACAAAATCGATGACAGCGAAATCAGCAATATTGTAGTACAGGGAGTTAATACTGAAATCACGTCGCCAAGCATCTTCTTCCAGCGTGCCATAAACATTATCACGCACAATCATGCCATTAACAATTTGACCTTCATCACCTTGATCACCATCGTGCTGTCCACGAAACGTGGCAACTTCAATTATCTCCGGACCAAAGTGCACATGAGCCAAACGGAAGCGCCGGCCGATTAATCGGCAATTACGAAATAATTTTCGAACGTCTTCAGGTGTGGCATCAGTAGAAATATCAAAGTCTTTGGGTTTACGCCCAAGCAATAAGTCACGCACTCCGCCACCGACCAGATAAGCCTCATAGCCGGCATTTTTTAATCGGTATAATACTTTGAGTGCATTCTCACTAATATCGGCACGGGATATAGAATGCTCTGCACGAGGTATTTGAGTCGTCGCAGGGTTTTGCATGTTCAAGATTGAGAAACTCTAAATTCCAACTTTTCCAATTTTCATAAGCATCCATGAACACGGCGAGGGGTCTAACGACTATAACATGGATTCCAACTCGGGCTTTAGTCTAGCATATTCTGCTTCAATTGCCCCTAACATTGCGACGGGGTCCAGTACTTGGTTTTCACGGACCTGTACTAATAATGCCTCACAAGCGGCAAATAAGTCATTTCCACCAATATTTCCACTGGAACCCTTCAAGGTATGAACCGGTGCTTCAATCGCAGCAATATCAGTACTTGCAATCGCATTTTTTATTTCCTCAATGCGTTTGGGTGCGTCACTTAAGAAGGTATCGATCAGCAGTGCAAAATCATCGGCTAACACATCCTTGAGTGTTTCAATCGTTTCATTATCCAATATGGCCATATTAAGTTTCCACCTATTCTTTTTCTGCCAATTTGCAAACTTCGGTGGCAACTTTATCCAAGGGCAATATGTGTTGCGCCACACCTATGCGCACAGCTTCACCAGGCATACCCCATACCACGCTGGTGCGTTCGTCTTGAACAATGGTATCGGCACCGGCCTCCAACATTTCTTTCATTCCCGCCGCGCCATCAGCTCCCATGCCGGTTAATAACACCGCAATACTATTTGGCCCGGCATTCTGCGCCACTGAACGGAACATGACATCGACGGCGGGTTTATGGCGATTAACCGGCGGCCCATCATTTAAACGGCAAATATAACGTGCACCATCGCGCTCAACGACTAAATGTTTATCACCCGGCGCAATATACACATGCCCCGGTAAAATTTGTTGTCCATCTTCTGCTTCATAAACTTTCATGGCGCTGTTCTTGTCCATACGCTCAGCAAACGGTTTACTGAACAAAGCAGGGATATGCTGCGTGATGACCACACCGGGGCAATCTGCTGGAAGTTGTTGCAACACCGCTTTAATGGCTTCCGTACCTCCAGTGGATGCACCAATCGCAATAATTTTGTCTGTAGTTTTGAAATTCTTTTTGAAACTAACTTTTTTTATTACCGCGTCAGCGGACAGCTTCTGCTTCACACCATCTTTGGCTTCACCTACGGTGCCAGCGTTTGCCAACACATTAGCACCCGCGGCAATTTTGACTTTATGCACAATTTCTTCGCCATACTTGTCCAACTCGTGAGCTACATCAAGTTTGGGTTTGGTCACAAAGTCGATCGCCCCAAGCTCAAGCGCTTGTAGGGTCACGTCGGCCCCTTTTTCTGTTAATGTGGATACCATAATGACGGGCATGGGATGTAAGCGCATCAAGTTATTTAAAAAGGTAATACCATCCATTTTAGGCATTTCAACATCAAGGGTAAGCACATCGGGTTTTAGTTTTTTAATTTTTTCCCGCGCCGCATAAGGGTCACTGGCGGAACCAACAACTTCTATATTGGGGTCAGATGACAATAACTCTGTTAGCATTTGCCGAATCAGTGCTGAATCATCAACAACTAAAACTTTTATTCTGCTCATGGTCCCTCCCGACTAAAACAACTCAATGTCACCATCAATTGGTTTCGACTGAATATCGTTCAAGTAACTGCGCTCGCGTTTTATCAAGGTATCGTTATGCAATGAGCGCAATCGCTTGACTAGCGCTTTTCCTGTCGCCGGAAAAAAAACGACTTTCCGCGGAAATTCTTCACCAACATCTTCAGATATTAGATTCATCCCCTCAGTTTGAATATAGTGTCTAACAAATTCGATATTCTTCAGCCCGATATCAGACATGTTTCTCAAAATTTTACCGCCACCAAATATTTTAACTTCTAGGTTTTCACGGCGCGCACCATTTTTTAAAATATCATTGATCATATGCTCCATTGCATAATTTCCATATCGTTCGGCATCGCTACTTGCACCGGTATTTTTTGTTGTGCCACTGCCTTCGGGCAACATAAAATGATTCATGCCACCGATTCCTAACACCCGATCGCGAATACAGGCTGATACGCATGAACCGAGAACCGTCGTAATATATTCGTCAGTAATCGTCACATAGTATTCGCCGGGCAATATCTTTGCACCCACGGAGTCCCGATCCTTGTCCCAATAACGAGTAATGTGTTCGAAGCCACGCAATACTCTACCAAGACTTTTATCGTTTTTATGACTAATACCCATGCTATTTAGTCCGCTGATACATGGTATTCCCTATCAGTCGAAAACGGTCACTCACTTTGAATAATGATTCAGAGTGCCCTAGAAAAATATGTCCATCACTACGCAACAATTCTGCATAACGAGCAAACAGTTGTCGCTGTGTATCTTTGTCAAAATAGATCACCACATTGCGACAAAAAATTACATCAAACGGCCCTTTCATAGGCCACGCATTCATTAAATTTAATTGTTTAAAGGTTATCATTGACTGCAATTCACTCGATGCTTTTGCTGAACCTTCATGCTCACCCTTACCTCGCTTAAACCAACGACGACGATTCTCACTCATACCCTTCAAACGTTCGACATCATAAACACCAGCCTTAGCATGAGCGACCACATTCGTATCCAAATCCGTTGCTAAAATTTTCACATCCCAATTTTGGAAATTCGGAATCGCTTCGCGCAGAGTAACCGCAATGGAATAAGGCTCTTCACCTGTTGAGCAACCGGCTGACCATATCCGTATTCGATGGGTTCGTGCATTGGCCTGCAGTAACTCTGGAATAATGGTCTTCGCTAGATAATCAAAATGATGAGGTTCACGAAAAAACGATGTTAGATTGGTTGTAATCGCATTGATAAAATTTCCAAGTTCGTCAGAATTATCAGATTGAACAATTTTCAAGTAATCAGAGAACTTGTCAATATTTAGTTGGCGCAAACGCCGCGACAAACGGCTGTAGACCATGTTCTTTTTTGCGTCGGACAAACTAATGCCCGTATGCTCCATCACATATTCTCGGATAAGTTTAAAATCTTTATCTGAGAACGAGAACTCTCTTTCATGCAAGAAATTGGGTTCGGCGCTCATAGTTCATTATCCTATTAGAATTCCTGCCATTCATCATCATCAGTTGATGGCGCCGCATTGCCTCGCATTGGACGACTTGGTGCGCTAGGTGCGGTTGCTCGTGGAGCAGATGACATTTGTGGCGCCGGCGGAATCCCAATCCCAGAACTATGTGATTCATCCAATTTGAAAAACTGCATTAAGGTTTGTAAACCTTTCGCTTGCTCGTCCATGGACTCACTGGCTGCAGCTGCCTCTTCAACTAGTGCCGCATTCTGTTGAGTCACTTCGTCCATTTGTGTGACGGCTTTATTGACTTGCTCAATACCCGAGGATTGCTCCTGACTTGCAGCCGCGATTTCAGCAATAATATCGCTTACTTTTTTAACGGCGGCAACAATCTCCGTCAAGGTTTGTCCCGATTGATCAACCAGCTTGGTTCCGTCATCCACTTTTTCAACACTGTCCTGAATCAAAGATTTAATTTCTTTTGCGGCACCGGCACTGCGTTGCGCCAGATTACGAACTTCACCAGCCACCACCGCAAAACCACGCCCTTGTTCACCCGCACGGGCGGCTTCAACTGCGGCATTAAGTGCTAACAAATTGGTTTGGAATGCAATCTCATCAATAACACCGATAATGTCTGAAATCTTTTTACTACTACTATTAATCTCGCTCATGGCTGACACCGCACGCTGCACCACATCGCCGCCTTTTTCCGCTTGCTCACGAGCACCTGAGGCCAGTTGATTTGCTTGGCGAGCATTGTCAGCATTTTGTTTAACTGTACTGGTTAATTCTTCCATGCTCGATGCCGTTTCTTCGAGTGAGGATGCTTGCTCTTCTGTGCGTTGTGATAAATCCGCATTACCTTGTGCAATTTCTGCCGCCGCCGAAGACATATTTGTGGTCGAACTATTGATTTTACTCACCATGTCTTTCAAATTGTTCATGGATTGATTCAAGGAATCGCGCATAACTGCAAACTCACCCTCAAACTCACCCGTCATTAGTTCACGCAAATCGCCCACAGACAAGGCTTTTACCACACGCGTACTTTCACGGATTGGACTGACCACAGCCTCCAACAAAGCATTGATTTGTTGGCCAAGTTCACGTAAAAATCCATCGAATTTGCTCACATCAATACGCGTATTCAAATCTCCACTGGATGCAGCAATAATGAGTTGTTCAATTTGTCGTTCCGCATTTTTTTGCTCGGTAATATCTTTCCATTCCACCATATTACCCATCCATTCACCCGATGGACTCAAAATAGCGGTAGCGTTAACTTCAAAATCCAAGTCAGCCACATGAATCGGCGCGCGTGCTGGCAAGCGATTTACATCACTTAATAATGAACGTTGATGCGCCGGATTTTTGTGAAACTGATCAATATTTTGACCAATTAGATTACTCGCATCAAATCCTGGAAACACTTGCCTCAAATCAGCCTGACGTGCTTGCATCATTTTCTGTACTGATGGATTCACATAAGTAATCTCAAAATTTTCATTACACAGCATTAAGTTGGTCGCTGCGCCATCAACCGCTGACTTGAGACGTGCAACTTCAATTTCTTTTGCACGCAGATCGGTCACATCGGACCACTCTAGGGTACAGCCAATATAATTTCCATCCAGATCATTCATTGCACCCACACGGATATGAAAAATCAATGGACCGACTTGAATATCGGTTTCAAATGGTAGATTGGCCGCATCACCTAATATTTTGCGTTGATGCGCTGGGTTTTTATGGAATATATCGATACAGGTGCCAATAATATTATTTGCGTTAAAACCAGGATAAATTTTTGCCAAATCCTCCTGGTTTCGTTTGAGCAGCTCCTCCGTCGATTTATTGATGTAAGTGATAGTTAAATCACGATCAATCATCATCATCGCAGTTTGCGCACTATCCACCGCACGAAATAGACGGAAAGCCTCCTCTTCTTTTTTGCGACGCTCGGTTACATCATGCCATTGCACCACCCAACCAAGGCGTTGACCATTAGCGTTCATTAAAGGTCGTGTTTCATGTTCAAACACAAACGGACCGGGTTTAATTTCGCCTTTGCGCGACTCTCCCGGCCGTAAACCTTGAATGATATTCTTAATCGCTTGTGGATCTTTATGATAGCGATGAATACTTCCCCCCACCACAGTCGCAACACTAAACTGAGGTAAATATTTTTGTAGCTCTGACTCGAGTTCCGTCAAAACTGCCTTGGCGCGATTATTTACATAAATCACATTTTCATCATCATCCGCGATCATAATATTGACCGGCGCATTATCCATGATATCAGTGATAATTTTTAAATCACCAAGGACATTTGAGTTATCTGAGCTTGACGTGGACATAGTGACCCCCTCATTCGATTCATAAGCTCCAAGCATTATTTCTGCAATTTTTGTTAATGCTTGGCTCCAAGCATTAGCGACTTCAGGTGTCCATAAGTCACCTGCCATATCCGCCATTACCGCCAACAAAGTTTCCGCCACTGCTGAATAGTGAGCCTCAATCGCTCCATATTGCTGATGCTTCTTGCCAAGTTGTTGTAATGTGTTTGTCAATTGCGAAGGATCCCGCAATTGTTTAATAACCAATTGTAAAGCGGCCACAAGTTTAGTCTGTTGTGCTTCTGATGTAGTATTTTTAAATAGTGGCCTTACCGCAGGATAACGCGAGTACAAATCATCATAGAACCGTTTCACCAACTCCCCTGCTCTTGGCGCGAGTGCGGCAAAGCTTTGCTCTAGCAACTCAATATTCAATGAGTTATTACTCCCATCATCGGCCCATGCCAATGGGTCAAAACCTAAATCATTTTTTTTATCTGTCATTGATATTCCCTATCCAACATCTGCGAGCCTTTCACTATCGGCCTCTTTACAAGTACGACCGACTAACAAATCTTCCGCTAACTGCTTGTAATCAACAGCACTTTGACATGTGTTCTTATAGTCAAAAATAGTTTGCCCGTGGCCTGGACTTTCCGCCAACACAACAGCTTCATTGATAGGTGTTGCAAGCACACGTCCAGGGAACACTGTTATTAATTTGTCACGAACTTGGCGAGACAATAATCGTTTGCGTTGAAACCGCGTCACCGCAATCCACTTTTTTGATTTCTTTTGCAAGCGTGTTTCCACATCATTTACAATACGAATGAGCCGCGACAATCCATGGAGTGCGAGAAAATCACTGGATACTGGAATAAGCAACTCAGTCGCAGCGAGTAAACAATTCATGGTTAACAAACCTGATGACGGTGGGCAGTCCACCAATACAATATCAGCCGCAGTTTCATTGGCAATTGCATCACGTAATCGATAACCTTTATCAAGTCCACCACGATTCACAAATTCCAATTCACCTAAACGTTCGCCAGCAGGAACCAATGAAAGATTGGGTCTGACTTTGAACCCTAAACTAGACAAACTTTTATTTTCCAGTAACACCTCATCCATGCCGTGCAAACCATTTTGTTGTATGCCAAAACCTGATGTCAAATGCCCTTGCGGATCCATATCCAACGCAATCACATGCTTATCCATCAGCGATAGCGCATGCGCCAGATTAAGCGTTGTCGTGGTCTTACCAACCCCACCTTTTTGATTAATTACCGCAATAATTCGCATACCGGATCCCTTTAACGACTCATCGCCGCCAGTGTTGCCAATTCATCACTATTCATCATGCGATCAATTTCCAGAATTATGACCATTTTGTCATTCACCGTTACAAGTCCTTTCACAAAATCAATACTGACAGCACTGCCAAAATCCGGCGGTGCTTTTACATCCGCGCTGGCAACGTTATACACATCCGATACCGCATCAACCACGATACCCATAATACGATCACCTGACTCACTAACGACTCGCAACACCACCACCACTGTGGTCGCGCCATATTCAACAACATCCAAACTAAAACGTTGACGCAAATCGATAATAGGGACAATTGTGCCGCGAAGATTAATAACACCACGAATATAATCCGGCGTATTGGGAATTGGAGTGGCAGTATCCCAGCCTCGAATTTCCTGTACGCGCAAAATATCAACCCCATATTCCTCATCAGCGAGAATAAATGTCAGATACTGGTCGACATCCGCATCTGATGCAGCATTGAGTTCATGCTCATTATCTATTTGTTGTTGTGCAACTTCGTTCATTTACATCTCCCACTTCAACTATGCCGCCTTATTCGCACCATCACTTATTTCAAGCAGTTTTTCATCGAGGTCCTTTTTGGATTTATCCACTGCTGATTTTGATCGTTTAGGTCGGCCTTTGGTGTTTTGTGAAACTTTGACAATGCCACCGACATCCAGGATTAACGCAACCGTTCCATCGCCCAATATCGTTGCACCTGATATTCCTTCAATGCGCTTAAAATTTGTTTCCAAACTTTTTATTACCACTTGTTGTTGGCCCAGCAGATCATCAACAAAGACGCCGGCGCGTTGGCCATCACCTTCAACCACAACTAATAAACCTTTTGTTAAATCTTCAGAATCTGGGTCAACATCAAACACTTCATACAATCGCATAATCGGAATATATTCTTCACGCAGCTTGTATAATTCTGCTTGACCCGCAATTGCATTTACGTTTTCATTTTTCACTTGCAGCGATTCAATAATTGAAACCAACGGAATAATGTAGGTTTCATTACCAACACGGACCAATTGACCATCAAGAATAGCCAGAGTCAACGGTAAACGAATCTTGAAACTGCTACCAACCCCTGGTTGACTCGATACTTCAATACTGCCGCCGAGTTCTCGGATATTCCGCTTAACCACATCCATGCCTACGCCACGCCCAGAGACATCGCTCACTTCAGCGGCAGTTGAGAATCCAGGCTGAAAAATCAAATCATAAATTCGTTCATCAGTGAGCTCTTCATCTGCACCTACCACGCCTTGGCTCCGTGCTTTTTCTAGAATACGTTCCTTGTTTAAACCGGCGCCATCATCATTAATTTCGATAACTATATTTCCACCCTGGTGATATGCATCCAGATGCACTACACCTTTTTCAGGTTTACCTGCTTTAACGCGCTCTGCAGGCAATTCAATACCATGATCCACTGAGTTACGCACCAAATGAACCAATGGATCACCAATTTTTTCCATGACTGTTTTATCAAGTTCGGTTTGTTCACCTGATAATTTCAATTCGATTTGCTTGCCCAACTTAGTCTGTAAGTCACGCACCATGCGAGGGAAACGTTGAAATGCAAAACTAATAGGTAGCATACGAATCTGCATAACACTTTCTTGTAATTCACGTGTATTGCGCTCAAGCTGAGCCAAACCGTCACGCAATTTTTCGATTTTGCTCATATCCATATCTTCACCAAGCTGACCCAACATGGATTGAGTAATGACCAACTCACCTACCATATTAATTAAACCATCAATCTTGTCAGTACTTACACGGATGGAACCACTTTCACCACTCGCCATTTTGGGAGCCGTGCTAGCCGTGTTTTTGTCGCTGGTGACACTGGGTTTTGCTGGCGCTGGAGCTGCTCCACTAGGTTTTGCATCTGTCACTTTATCAGAGGCAACGGGCGTTTTAGTTGAGTAGGCGCTTAACATGATTTCAGCAATCATGCTCAACGCTTGACGCCAGGCTTGTTCTATTTTACTTGTCCAATGTTCACCCGCCATATCAGCCATAACATAAATTAAGGTTTCGCCCACCAATGCATAGTGATCTTTTTCAGCACCGTAGTTCTGATGCCGTTGGCCTAAGGCAAAGACGGTATCCGCAAGTTTTTCTGGCTCACGTATTTGTTGCATTACCGTCTGCAAAGCAGCAATCAATTTTCCTTGCTGCTGTTCAATGCTTGTATTCTTAAATAATTCTTTTACTTGTGGGTAACGCAAAAACAAGGTTTCATAAAAACGTTTCGCCAATTCATTGGCCTGAGGCTGTAACAATTTAAAACTGGTTTCGAGGCTGACGATGTCCAAGCCATTTTCCGGTGCCTCCGCATCTGGGGTTATTTTTTTCTCATGGGACACTGGAGCGGTACTTTGCTCACTTGACTGCTGCACCATACTTGAATTAATTTGCAGGTCACAATCATCGCTAACCCATTCGAAAACCTCCGCTATATCGGCTTCTGCAGCATCTGTATTCAAATCAATCGTCCACTTGAGATAACACACTTCGGGATCGATTTCACTCAAGACCGGTAAAGATGTGACATCGAGCATAGCAGTCATATCACCTAAACTGCTTAACTCTCTTAGAATTCTGACAGGATCATTTCCTGTTTTCATTAACGTGGCATGTGGCGAAAACTGGATGCTCCATTGGCCACCGGATCCATCACTATTCGTGGTCTGCGCGTCTGATGTTGATGACTCGACAGTCGCGACATGCTCGCCGCCCAAAGCCGCTTCTAATGCCTGCATTAAAGCACGCACATCGTCTGTCATGACGGGTGCCTCTGACTGCACGGCGTGCAACATCGTGCGCAAGCAGTCTACCGATTGCAGAAAATAGTCGACCAAGTTCTGCTCGACAGGACGCTCACCGGATCGAATTTGATCCAAAAGCGTTTCAACCACATGAGTAAACTCTGCAACTTCATCGAAACCAAACGTAGCAGCACCGCCCTTGATCGAATGCGCAGCGCGAAAAATAGTATTTACCGCCTCAATATCCGCATCACCCACATCTAAATTGAGCAAGCATGATTCCATCGTATCCAAACCCTCAAAGCTTTCTTCGAGAAATGTTTGGTAGAACTGCGACATATCAACGGTCATAAAACTATCCTAATACTTTTTTTATCGTTGCTAATAATTGATCTGGACTAAATGGTTTAACAATCCAACCCGTGGCGCCGGCAGACTTTCCTTCTATTTTTTTGTCTGATCCTGACTCGGTTGTTAATGTAAGAATGGGCGTGAATTTATAATTCGGTAATGCACGCAATTCTTTTATTAAAGCGATACCATCCATATTTGGCATATTGATATCTGTTAAAACCAAATCCACCTGCCCATTTTTTGCTGCCTCTAATGCTTCTGCCCCATCCGTTGCCTCGACCACATCGTACCCAGCGCCTTTCAAGGTAAAGGCAACCATTTGCCGCATTGACGCCGAGTCATCGACTGCTAATATCTTTGCCATGTCAGCCTCCTGGCTTGAAATAAAAAACCAAACTAACTTAAACCCATCTGCTCTCGCATACCTAATAGCGAAGCTGATTGCTCGAATGCTGTTGAACACGACACCCAATTCACTTGAATGTCTGCTTGTTTAGCTTCTCGCACAAATGCAAAAAACAATTGCAATGCAGCCGCATCAATACGATCAACCTCTCCAGCATTAATTTCTATGCTTTTTGAACTTTGCAGTGCCTCAAGCAAATGCGCCTTTAAATCTGCTACATCGTTAATATCTAATACTGGTTCACATTTAATAACGGTCATCGCATTACCACTTGTTTTGCTCATTGGACAAACCTTGTTTTTCTTCCTGAAAAAAGTGTGCCCATGCCCGAGCTAAACCACTCAGGCATACCCTAACGCCCGTATCGGCAAGCTATTCTGAATTCTTAAACGTGACTAAATATTTAAGCTATGAATTGATATTTTGATGTTTTTCAAGGAAAGAAGGCACTAATCCGGGGCAATCACCCCCGGACTTGTTGATTGAAAAAGTAACGGATTGTTGCGTTATGCTTTATCGGTTGCAGGTTTGCTGGTTTGCAGGATTTTGGGAATGGGAAAAACAATGGTTTCATCCTGACCGAGCAACTCAGCCTCATGGGCAAAACCATGATTGGAAAGATGTTGCACCACACGCCGAACTAGAATTTCAGGTGCTGAAGCACCTGCAGTGACTCCAACTCTTACTTTATCTTGCAACCATTCTGCATTAATCTCATTTTCGTTATCAATTAAAAATGCTGGCGTACCCAATTTTTGTGAGACTTCGCGTAAACGATTGGAATTGGAGCTGCTAGGTGAACCAACGACTAAAACCAAATCGCATTGCGCGGCTAAAGTTTTGACCGCTTCTTGCCGGTTTTGTGTGGCATAACAAATATCATCTTTTTTCGGGCCCTGAATTTTTGGAAAGCGAGCACGCAAGGCTTCAATTACCCCGGCAGTATCATCCATTGAAAGCGTTGTTTGTGTGACAAACGCAAGATCATCTCCATTTTTTACCTGTAACATGGCGACGTCCTCTGCATTTTCAACCAAATAAATTTGACCGTTTTCACTGGTTTCATATTGCCCTAAAGTACCTTCAACTTCGGGATGACCGGCATGTCCAATTAAAATAACTTCGCGTCCTGATTTTTGATGGCGCACAACTTCCATATGAACTTTGGTCACCAAAGGACAGGTCGCGTCAAAAATATTCAAACCACGTTGTTCTGCTTCCTGACGCACATAAGGAGCAACCCCATGGGCACTAAAAATAACCGTCTGTCCATTGGGCACGTCATCCACCTCATCGACGAAAATAGCACCTTTGTCACGTAAATCATCTACCACAAATCGATTATGCACCACTTCATGACGCACATAGATAGGCGCACCATAAATTTCCAATGCCTTTTCCACAATCTCAATGGCACGATCAACCCCAGCACAAAATCCACGGGGTTTTGCTAAAATAATTTGTTTTTCAGTCATTCAATTTTCGCCTTGTCCAATCGCTTGGATTTGTAGTTGATACGTTAATATTTTCCCAGCCCAGGGGTGATTAAAATCCACTTCAACAAAATCATCATTCAAATCAACCACTGTTGCCGCAAGCTCCATTCCACTTTGCGCCGTGAAACTAACAATTGTACCTGGTACTAGTGTCATATCCGATGGAAACTCGCTACGCGCAAGCGCTTGGATTTTTGCTTGTTCAAATTCGCCATAGGCATCGGCTGCCGAACAAACAATATTCAATTCATCACTTACCGTTGCCTGTTGTAACGCAGAACAAACCGGTGCTGGAAATTTAAGATTGTCTGCTGAAACCTGTGTCGCAGGTTGTTGATGTAAAACATCGCCGTTTTCATCGCGAATCGTCCAGCTCAAGATCCAGTGTTGATGATTCATTAGCTTCGATACTCGGCATTAATGCGCACATAGTCATAAGATAAATCTGAAGTCCACACAGTGGCTTCATCATCACCCCGCCCCAGCTCAACTGTCACGGTTATTTCATCTTTTTGCATTTCACTGGCACCGAGTTGTTCGTGGTAGGCTGAATCCGGTTGGCCATTTTTCACCAAACAACGTTGGTTTAAGTATAAGCTCACGCCATTTAAATCTAATTGCGCTAGCGGCGCCCGACCCACAGCCGCAAGAATACGACCCCAATTTGGATCGGATGCAAAAAACGCACTTTTAACCAACGGAGAATGCGCGATAGTAAATGCAACATCTTCACATTCCTGCACGCTTGCGCCTTGCTTCACTTGGATGGTGATAAACTTAGTCGCACCTTCACCATCACGCACCAGTGCTTGTGAAAGCAAATGACATAGCTCGGTTAATTTATCAAGAAAATAAGCATAAAACTCATTATCACTGGATTGTAGTGTGGCGATAGTGCTATGACCTGTGGCAGTTAACATGCACGCATCATTGGTAGAGGTATCGCCGTCCACCGTGACCCGATTAAAAGACTGCTCAACCGCTTGGTGTAAGGCTTGATCCAATACCGGCGCACTAATCGATAAATCTGTCGCGATAAAGGCTAACATGGTTGCCATATTAGGACGAATCATGCCCGAGCCTTTAACCATACCCGTCAAACGAAAGCTCTCTCCTTGCCATTGGCCTTGAAGTGAAAAAGCCTTGGCGATAGTGTCCGTGGTCATTATGCCTTGAGCAGCGAGTGGCCAATTATTTTCATGCAAAGCATTAACCAGCGCGGGCAAGGACTGGGTGACTCTATCTAACGGTATGGCTTCACCGATAACACCGGTTGAAAACGGCAGAATTGCTTGTTCATTAAGCTCAAGCGCATTGGCCAATGCCTGGCAACATTGTTTGGCTACATCCAGTCCAGCCTCACCTGTACCGGCATTGGCATAACCGGTGTTGATGAGAAAAGCACGGGCCTTATACTCAACTGCAGTCAAATGTTGTTTTGCGACTTGCACGGGCGCCGCGCAGAATGCATTACGCGTAAACACACCCACGCTTGTGGCTTGCTCATGCAATTCGAGCATGACTAAATCATAACGATCTGCGTATTTAATACCTGCTTTCACCGCAGCGAGCCGAACACCGGGAATGGAAAGAATATTGTGGGGAGCTTGTAAACCTACAGCCATTACTACAACCTGATTATGCGGAAAGCGCGTATTATAGCACCGACATATTCTCAACGCCTAGCGTCGAAATTCCGGACTTTTTCGTTATAAAGTCAATGGTTGGGGGTTTGGAACAGTGATGATTAGATCGCTTCGTCAAATGGATCAATATATTCTCTAAGCGCCATGAAAAACATGACGTTGGTATCTGCATCTTCAGGAGCGAATTGAACTCCATATCGGAAATGAGTATCGGTTTCGGCATTACTTTGCCACATAATCTTGCCATGTAAGGCTAATCCCATATCATCAGACTCATAACGCAACACCACTTCCGTATCTTTTTCTATCGCAACCGCTAAACTAAGTCCCATTCCAGAGACTGACACATCGGAGACTTGGGAAAACTCATACTCGTTTTCACCAACTTGAATAATAAAACGACCGGGCATTTTATCACTAGGGTCAATGCTACGTCGTTCATGAGATCGCCGATTTTTGTCCATGTTAGCCCTCTTAATAGAAAACAATGGCTTAGAAAAGTATCGACCATAGGCACTCATCCTTTAACCACTTAGTACTGTAAATAGAATTTCTGGTGAACATGTCAGTTGACAAAAAAAAGAAACGGTTACAATTTAATAAATTTTCCTGGCATAGCTACTGCATTATACAAACTGCCTCCTAGAGGCAAGAAGAATTGACTTTCTTCTCTCATCCTCCCTTTTTTACAGGGGCTGATTTTCAGCCCCTTTTTTTATGTCTGAAAATAATTCGACAGCGCCTATATTATACTTGCCTGACGTTTCGCACATGGCAAACTTACAGTGAAACAAGTACCCTCACCGAGCTTGCTGTCAAAACTCAACTTGGCATTCATCAGCTCAACAATATTTTTTGTAATCACTAAGCCGATGCCTGTACCTTCAATATCACTATGCTCAGCACCGAGACGATGGAACGACTGAAACATTTCCTTTTGTTTGTCCTCAGCAATACCAATCCCCGTATCAGCAACCAGCATGTCTACTTGAGTGTCACTACTATTGCGCACCGTCAGCATAATTTTTCCATGAGGTTTATTATATTTGATCGCATTTGACAATAAATTGAGTAACACTTGCTTTAATCGCACCCGATCAGCCATGACCGTTGCCGCATCGTCAATTTGCACATACTCAATATTGATGCTCTGCTGGGCTGCTTGAGTTTGTACAGTAGCCACACATTCCTTCAATACCTGTGTTGCATTAATGGGCTGCAAATTCACATGCACATAACCCGCTTCAATTTTTGACAAATCCAAAACATCATTGATTAACGATAATAAATGACTGCCAGCATTAACAATTTCACCTACACTATCCCGCTGATTTTGTGATATCGGATTCTCTTCATCTAATCCTAGGAGCTGAGAAAACCCTAGGATTGCATTGAGCGGAGTACGCAACTCATGACTCATGCGCGAAAGAAATTCTGATTTAGCTTTATTGGCATTTTCTGCCTGGTGTTTGGCCAGCTTTAGATTCTGTTGTGATAAAATAAACGCCGTAATATCCGTACGTACCGACACATACTGATAGGGCAGCCCATCGCCGTCGATAAATGGAACGATAGTCGACTCCACCCAATAACACTCACCACTTTTTGCTCGATTACAAATAATGCCTTGCCAAGTTTCACCTTGGGATATTGTAGTCCACATGTTTTCGTAAAACGAACGGTCATGAACACCGGACTTGACTAAACGATGGTTATTGCCAATTAACTCCTCGTAGGCATATCCACTAATAGAAACAAATTTATCGTTTGCATAGATAATATTGCCCGCCGTGTCTGCAACGCTAACAATGCTATGCTTATTCATGGCATAATCACGCCGACCAATTTCTGCAAAAGCAATTTCCAGTTCACGATGTAAACGACGCACCGAGTCTGCACGACGAATCCGTGCTTTGATGGACTTTATTAAATATTCAATATTGCACGGTTTCTCAATAAAATCGTCAGCGCCAACGTTTAAGGCCGTAATTTGTTTCTCAGGCACCCGTTCTACGGAATGAAAAATAATAGGCACCTCGGCTAAACGCTCGTCTTGTCGAATCATGCGCGCAACTTCAAAACCGTTGCAATTCGGCATGGAAATATCGAGCAAAATCAAATCGACATGGGTTTGTTGCAAAACTTCAAAAGCATTGAGCGGGTCGGACACCAAGGTACTGCGTATTTGATTGGATTGCATTACTGCGTGATAATATTGCGCCAGATCTTGATCATCGTCGACAATTAAAACATGGTAGATTTGTTCAACTTGTTCCTCGATTAAACGCTCTACGACCTTTAACAAACGAGTATTATTCACTGGCTTTAAAAAAAACTCATTGATTTCCGCACGAACCACGGCTAACCGCAAAGCAAGATCCTGGCTGTCCGACAAGACAATTAAATTGGGACATTTTTGTTTGAGCTGGCTTAAGTAATCAAGCAAATGCTCACTTTTATTTTTATCTGCAAGCACTGCATCATCAACAATAACGATCGAATTCGAGTTGAGCAAATCTTCAGGTACACTCAATGGGTCTTGGTGTACATAATTGAGCCGCAAATGTTTTAAGTGAATTTCTCGGCTGAATTCTTCATAGTCCTTACAGTCTTTCGGAACAAACAGCGTCAGTGATTGAATTGCAAACCCAGACTCTGCTTCAATAAATTCATTGTGATCTAACTCAGGATGCCAATCATCAATTTCTTCAGCCAGTTTCAGTACTAAATGATTAATTTGTGACTGCGTGTGCGCATCTAGTTGAATGGATGCTTGATCAACTAAAGGGCGCAAGGTATTCTCTGCCACTCTTGCCGTCTTGGAAATTGCGTCAGCGCCATAAGTCCCTCCTGCGCCAACCAAACTATGCACGACTCGCAATAATTCATTTAAGTCAGCATCAGCAGAGGCATCTGCCAATACACGTTCCCACAATTGTTGAATTTGAGTCAGACGATCCGGCAAGGATTGTTTAAACTTTAATTTGAGCTCAACTAACTTCTGTTGTAACTGTCCGGCATTCAAAGTAGCACCAATCGTCGTTTTAATAAATGAATCAATTCCCTCGTCAACCTTATGGTAGGATGCATCACTCCATATATCAATACTAATTCATTCATCGGCCTTAAATATTAAGCATTAATGGAAAAGAAATGGGGTTAGTCGCCATTTTTCCAAGACTCCCGGTTCAACGAAAACCAAGCCATTATCAATAATCAAACAATTCCATCGCAAATAATATAACAATAAGCCAAAGCATTACGCTGCTTAACAAATATAAAACAAAACGAATAATTACATGATTGAAAAAAATATGAACCAGGCTATGGCCAGTTCTTAGAATTACAAAACTCCAGGCTAAAACTAAAAATACGAATGAACTGTGTTGTGTCACAAAAAGCATCAGACACATCACATAAAAAATTACGGGCAATTCAAACAAATTTGAAAAGTTTTCGGCGGGTAAATTCGCCTGTTGCAAAAACGTTTGGGTTTGTTGTTGAGTTGCAAAAACTTGCATGGACTGCGGGGACTGTTGCAATGCTTTTTTTCGACTAATAAGCATCCACAACCAAACACACGCCGTCAACCCCATGAGCGCGAGTGCAGGAAAAAGTATGTCTGGCGAAGCAATCATACGATCTTACATCATTATTTCTGAAATAGTGGGCAGTTTAACAAAAGCACAGGCACATACAAAAAAACCTCTGTAGATTCTACAGAGGTTTTTGGTCGTATGGCGCGCCCGGAGCGATTCGAACGCCCGACCGCCTGGTTCGTAGCCAGGTACTCTATCCAACTGAGCTACGGGCGCAAAAGAGGTGCGTATTATCCTGATGAGACTGCAAGCTGTCAAGTATTAAAGTGTGGTAATCAGTTTGCCAAAGGCTTGGGATGGAAACCAGTGCAAATGATATTATTCCTTTTTAAACAATTAGTTAGATCTATTTGTTATTTAGAATGGGCCACAAAAACTGCGATTAGGCACATCTGTTCTCGGCGGTTGAGATAAGGCTGCCAATATTTTTTTAAGTTGCAGGGCGGTTAGGTTTTGACTCTGGGCAATAGCCTCGGCGATTGCTTCCGCCGCTTGATAACTGTTTTCTGCTAAATACCAACTCGTCGGTACGGGATGATTGGGTTGCGCAACCAGTCGCGGGGGCGTTTGTAGTTGAATACCATTTTGCATTAACTGGGAAATAATCGCATGACCCGGACTCAAATGCATCGGATGTAAATCAGCAACAATTAAATTTTTAGTTTTGTTAACTGAAGCTGCAATCGTTGCGTAATCAAATTCATGGCCTACACGCAAATCAATCACCTCAATCTCCATCCCAAATTGGGCACAAGCTTGCGCAGCATTTAAGGCTTCGTGAACCATATACGAACTCGCAACAATTGTTGCTGCATCACCTTGACGCAACACCATCGCTTTTGATAATTCATTGATTGTCGCCTCATTGTCTTCAATTAAGCTTTCCGTGTGGTGTAACCAACGATGTTCAATGAATAACACAGGATTAGGATCGTTCAGCGCCGCTTTCATCATTTGCTTGGCGTCATTGGCAGTGGCAGGTAAAAATATTTTTAAACCCGGCACTTGCGCATACAAGCCCCATAGCGCTTGTGAATGTTGCGGGCCTTGCCCCCAACCCTTACCAATAATCATGCGGACAACCAACGGTACCGCTTGATGGAACAAGTAATGCCATTTAGCGGCTTGATTGATTAGTTGATCGGCGGACAATAAAGAAAAATCGATACGCTGATGAATCAACAGCGGCTTTAAACCATTAAGCGAAGCACCAATACACATGCCAGTCATGGCATTTTCACTTAAAGGCATATCTAAAACGCGATGCTCACCGAATTGTTGTCGCAAACCTTGAGTTGAACCAAAAATTGCTTTGGGATCAGGCACACCTTCACCGATAACAAAAATTGTTTCATCAGCTTGCATGGCTTCACTGATGCCTTCGCGAATCGCATCGATATAATTTAGTGTTTGTTGCTCAATGACAATATCAGACATACACGCCCTCCGCCGCTTTTTTCGGATTCGGCGTTAAACCATTTAAAGCTTTAACCCATGCGCTTTCGATTTTTTTGCTATTTTTTTGTTCTAACTGTTGAATGTGATTCAGCGCTACACCTGCTTGAACTAGCAAAGTCTTAGCATATTGCAGTGGGCAACGTGCTTTCCATGCAGCTAATTCCCCTTGGGGTCGATAACCCAAATGATCATCATCACTCGGGCCGCAATGCTCAGGCCAACGATAGGTGTCGAGTTCAATAAAATAGGGACCTTTGCCTGCACGTATTTGAGCAATAGCTTGCGCTGCCAAACCATAGACATCATCAATGCAATTTCCATCGCCATGTAATACAGACACACCCATGGCAGCAGCGAGTTTTGAAATACTTCGTCCTTCTGGTTGCCGTTGCTTGAGTCGGGTATAGACGGAATACTGATTATTTTCCAAGACGAACAATATAGGTAAGCGATGCAAGGCCGCAAAATTTAGACTTTCGTAAACCACTCCCTCTTCGAAACAGCCATCACCCAAATAACTGACCGCAATGTGAGAGCGCTTTTGCTGCTTAAATGCAAACGCGGCACCCATCGCAATGGGAACTGTTGCACCTACAATAGGTGTGGAACCGGCAAATCCTTTTTCTAAATCGATTAAATGCATGGAACCGCCTCGTCCACCACAGCAACCGTTCTCCAAACCATGCAACTCTGCAATTAGTGATTCAAGATTTGCGTTTAATGCTAAATAATGAGCATGTGCGCGATGATTGGAATAGACTCGATCATTGGAATTGAGATGGGCGCTCACACCAACTGCAACCGCTTCCTGACCAATGCTCAAATGCACCGGACAACGCATGGTTTGCTGATGATACTCCTCAGCAATTTTCTCCTCGATACGCCGAATTAAATGAATTTGTGAATATAAGTCTAATAATTTTTCAACAACAATTGTCATATTACTTCATTAAGCTTGAGAAATATTTTGACAGGCTAGCAGGATTAATGAATTCCCGATTACCAACGATTTGTACACCAATGGCAGCCGCAGCACTGGCAATAAACACCACTAAACGCGCATCAAGTTTTGCCGCGGCAGCTAAACTCGCGAGTGCCAAAAAAATATCACCAGCACCAATGCGATCGACCACATTGGTTGAAAGCGCTGGTGCCTCATGAATACGGCCTTCGCTCATGTCACAATAACAAACCCCATGTTTACCACGAGTAACTGCCACCACTTGGGCACCCATATCTTTGCTTAATTGAGAGGCGACCAAATCGATGGAATTTCGATTATCGTGTTTTGCTAAACGTAACTCAGGTTCGTTTAGGGATATGAAATCGGCACGAGGGTAGCGAGTTATGACATGATAACCGCGATTGCCGCTATTGATTTGCGTGTTCACGGCTAAGTATTTTGCATTATCGCTCAATACTTGCACCATCTCATCATTAATTAAACCATTACCATAATCAGGAACAATCACCAAATCATAATCTGCCACTTTCTCGCGCAACCAGTGAAGCATGGCTTGTTGAGACTCATCATCTAGGACAAACTGTGCCTGGTTATACACTTCGAAAAGTTTGCTGTAGTCGCCACTAATGTATCGAGTTTTGATTAAGGTATCGCGGTCTTTGGCTTTGAAAAAAACAGGCTCAACATTTTTTGCGAGTTTCTCCCGTATAATTGCTTCACAACTTTCACGCTCACCCAAGCCCGTGGCAATCGTGACCGACGATACAAAACCTGCAATATGATTCGCAACTGAAAACACGCCTCCGGCATGACGTTCTTTGTCGCAATAAGAAAATGCAAGCATATTGCTTTTTCCTGTCATACCTAGCGGCGACGTCGTAATATACTCATCAATAATCGCGTCACCCACCACTAATACATTCATGTTGCCGCAAGCATTATTGATAGCGGCATCAACAGCTTCAGCGCTAGGACAAAAAGATTTGAATTCATTAAGATAGGATTGCACAGCCGGGGAAAACACATCAAAATAAGCATTCAACAAACGACTAGAACTAAACGTCGGCTCATGGCTAAAAAACATTTGCCCACCACAGGCTTCGACAGCTTCGCGTTCTAAGCGAATATTTCCTGTAACATCTTTGGACTCATCTTGATACTCCGAGCCTTTAGCATAAAAATCAGGCTTGAGTAACTCGATCGCCTCAATTGCAGTTGCACTGGAATTGATGGCAACAAAATTCACGCAATCCAGTGCTGCCAAGGCTTCAGCGCGTTGAGTCTCATTAAATACCGGGCGACCTGGGCCACGATTGACAAATGCATCGGCGGTTAAGGTTACCACTAAACATTGACCTTGCTCAGCAGCGCGTTTCAAGTAACGAATATGGCCAAGATGCATTAAATCAAATGTGCCATGCGCTAAAACAACAGTCTCCTCACCGCGTTGATCAAGAATCTGTGCTAATTCATCTAGGCTTCGAATTTTTTCCTTCAAGCCATCACCTCAACTTGCACATAGGCATCTGCTAAAAAATGTAATAAAAATAAATGAGCAACCTCTACTTCACCATAGTCCTTGCTAGGAATCCATAAATTCAAGTCACCTTTTTGTCGCAACAGATTATTGCTGGAAAACCCGGTAAAACTAATCACTGGCACTTGCATACCTAAAGCCACATCGACAGCATTAAGTAGATTCTTCGACTGCCCCGAGGATGAAACCACAAATACCAAATCCCCGGTGCGAATAAATTGTTTGAGCATGCGCGCATATGCATTCTCATAACCATAATCATTCGCATGACAAGTCATCAGCGACGGCTCATGCACCACTTGTGCTCGCAATTTACATTGATTAACTAAGTCGGTTTGTATATGGGATGCAATCGCTGCACTGCCACCATTGCCAATTATCCATATCGTGCCTTCGCTTTGACTAACCATGGACAATTGAAAATGTATTTTCTCAATGGCACGACTCAACTCTAAGTGTCGCCCAGCCTGATCGGTTACAGCAACTTTGTTAAGAATGGAATCAAATCGAGAGACTGCTTTTTTGTAAACCGCATCCATGGCTTCACCCCAAATATTCGAACCAAGCCTGAGTGGCTTGTTCAATTGATTTTGGCTCCCATAAGGGCGCATCTTTCCAATCATTAATACTATTTAACATCTGTTGCACACCGGCTTTAAAATCCACCTGCGGCAGCCAGTTCAATTTCTCATGAATTAGCCTTGTATCTGCAAACGTAATATCAGGCTCTCCAGGACGTTTCGGAATATAAACTTTTTCGCCGCCAAGCA
>JAOUJM010000424.1 GCA_029883265.1 Gammaproteobacteria bacterium | reverse complement strand
GCTGTAATGCAGCCAGATCCAGCGCCCAAACCCCCATCATATATTTGAGAATATCTTCTTTTTTCTGAAAATAATTGAAAAAGGTCATTTCCGTAATCGTACACTTCTCTGTAATTGATTTGACCTTTAAGTCTCTGAAATTTATCACTTTGCTGAGCTGATACACAGCATCCAGTATGTTCAGACGTGTCTGTGCTTTGTTTAATTCACGTTTACCAAAATCAGCCATTGATTTAACCTGTTGTTATTACTAATAATACTTGTTTTATTATAGTCAACTAAAACTTTATTGACAAGTGTCGATATAGAGCATATGATAATTATAGTCGACTAAAAGTTTTAAATCATTCACTGGCCTTAATCGGCCTTGGTTTAACAAATATGAGAAATTGAGAGACAACTCATGCTAAACAACAATCGTTACTCTTTGCCCAGAATCCTTATTGACGGAATAATCCATCGATTACTGGTTGCCATTGAGGTCGATGAAATGTGGGAGTCGCTTATGAACAGGAAAGGAGCACGAAATGATTAAACAAGTGTTATCTTCATGCCTGATCGGTTTCTATTCCGTTACTGCACTTTGTGCAAACAATAACGACGCAAAACAAACAGAAAACCTATCAGCACCACTGATGCAATACGATCATGTGAATCTGTCCGAGCAAACCATTCGCTCAGCCAGCGGTGGCCTAGTGTTACAACGCGACTGGGGCAACCTAATAGGAATTTATACTCATCATGATTTTAGTGAGCCAATGTTTTATGATTTTCCCGATGTATACCACAGTATCGATTCATTGCTCGACACCCATTTTGGTCGCCACCAATACTTAGTTATTTTCAAGAGTGAGTCAAGCCGAGTTTTGAGTGGTAGTTTGAGTGGTATCCAAGCGGGTGCAGTTTATGGCTATGAGTGGATTAATAAACCGCATTTGTCTTTGGTGCTGGGAGGGGGAATTGCAGTTGGGGAATTCGGAGTGGAACGATCCGACGGCAGTAATATGCCCGCCATCCCAGTGCCATTGATTCGTTTTAATTATCAATCAACAATTCTTGAAACTAAATTCGAGTTTCTCACCGGACCGAATTGGAGTTTCACTTTGCGTCCCAAAAGCAAAATTCGTTTTACTTTTGATTCTCGTTTGGATCAATTGAGAGATGCACGCGACCTTATTTTTGAATCCAATCTGGTCTACCGCTTTTTTGATGCGAAGCACGAAATGGGTGACTTTGCCGGGATTGCAATCGGTTTTAAAAACGATAACGTCGGTGCATTTGCACTAGCCAATAAGCACTATACGGAAACATTGGAAGCACACTATCAATCCTTGTTCGCAACACTTGATTTGACTCTGATCAAAGTTTCTGTCGGGCGCGCATTTGCTGGGCGTGTGCTGTATCGCGAACAACTCAAGCAACACCTGGGTGAAGGATATTTTATTACTGTGCAAGGCGTGATTCCCTTAGGAATGTGACATGAGGCACTACTGCAACAGCAGAAGCGTTTAAACAAATAAGATTCGTCGCAACTTGCGACACACAACACAACGAGGTATGCAGTCATGAAAAAAAATGATCTTTATCCGTTTCTCGCGATTGTCTTTTTACTCACATGGGGTATCGCTGGGCTCTACATTTTTGGTTCGGAAATGATGGTTGGTTTATTTGGCGAACTCACGGGTTCACATCCACTTTTTTATCTTGCGGTGTGGGCACCTGCAATTGCAGCCATCAGTGTGGTTTTACTACGCCACGGTTTTGATGGGTTACGCCGCTTTTTCTCAAGACTCCTAATGTGGCGAGCTTCGCTACTTTGGTATGCCTTAATTCTTCTTATTATGCCTTTGGTATTTTATGTAGCAGCCATATTTAAAGGTGGTGAATACGAGCTGTTCCCATTCGAGTCTCTCGCTGCATACTTGGCCGCATTGTTTTTAATGGGCATTAAGGGTCCATTAGAAGAACTAGGCTGGCGTGGCATAGCACTACCATTATTGCAACGTCGTATGGCACCAATCTGGGCATCGATAGTATTAGGTCTGATTTGGGCGCTCTGGCATACACCGGCATTTCTATTGAGCGGCACAGTTTATAGTGCATGGGCATTCGTACCGTTTGTCGTTGGCACAGTTGCTATCAGTGTCGTCATCACCCCCCTGTTCAACCGCACCGGCGGCAGTATATTACTTCCGGCCCTATTACACTGGCAGTTGATCAATCCACTATGGCCTGACGTGCAACCCTACGATAATTGGATCATGGTAGGCATTGCCGTGATTGTGGTTTGGTTTAATCGCAAAACCATGTTCACTCGTGAAGGCGCAATCACAGAGGTGTTAGGCAAATGAAAAAGCTATTATTGATTCTAATTACCTTTACATTAGGTGCTTGTGCCAATCAACAAACGAGCGAACAATATAATTCAACTGAAAAACAAAAAGCAAAGCAGTTTCAAGCAGAAGTTCAGCGCATACAAAAAGAGTACAAACTGCCCGGTATGACAGCGGCCTACGTTTTGAAAAACGGAAGCAGTGGCAGTACAGCTTCCGGTTTTGCTGATGTTGAGGCACAAATAGCGATGCAGGATCATCCACGCATGCTCGCAGCAAGCATTGGCAAAACCTATGTTGCAGCAACCACGCTTGCCTTAGTCCAGGAGGGACGTT
>JAOUJM010000160.1 GCA_029883265.1 Gammaproteobacteria bacterium | reverse complement strand
ATGGCTCAAAACACTTTACCAGCGCCACAAAAATTATCCGAGCATGTCTATGCCTGGATTGGTCCACTGGCGCCACCGAACAAAGAAAATCAAGGTTATCGCATGAATCTGCTTTTTGTAGTCGGTACGCAAGCCGTGGCCGTGATTGATACGGGATACACCCCGGAAATGGCGCAAGAAATGGTGGCGCACATTCGCAAAATTACACCCTTGCCTATCAAGTATGCAATCAATACCAGTTCACAGCCTCATCGGTATATGGGTAATGATGTATTTGCTGATTTAGGCGCACAAACTATTGCGCACGAAATTTCAATTCAACGAATGGAAAGTTCTGGTGGAAATTTTGCAATGGCGATTGCCCGCATATTGGAAAAAAAACCGGAACAAGTGAGCCTTCCTGCAAGGCCAACACGTATCATTAAGGATCACTTAGCCTTGGATCTTGGTGGTGTGGATTTGAATATTGAGCATGTTGGTGCAGCCCATACACCTGCGCAATTGATTGTGAAAATTGCTCAGGACAAAATGATTTATACCGGTGATCTTTTATATGCGGAACGATTATTGGCAATTTTAAATGGCAGTGATGTGAAAAACTGGATTGTTGCTTTCAAACAATTGGAAAAATACTCAGACATGATTTTTATTCCAGGCCATGGTCAGCCAGGAATATTGGCGAATTTTAATTTTCCAACATTGTCTTATTTGCAAATGATGGATAAACATATGACAGCGGCCATTGACAATATGCTGGATTTACAGGATTCAATAACATCGTTGGACCAATCGGCCTATAAAAACTTAAGCAACTATGACATATTGTCTGGGCGCAATGCGAATATTGCCTATTTATATTATGAACGTATAAGTATGTGAAAAATTATCTAGTACGAATTTACTCTTATTTAAAAATAACAAATAGTCTGTTGTCTAGCCTCGGCACATGTGTCGTGTACTCACGATACGATCATTCTCAATGCGCCATAGGCCAGGCCATACATAGCTGACATTATTTCTATTTGTGATATTTTTGTGATAACTCCGGGACAAGCCTGTGAAATCTTCACGACATAATACTCCATGGGATGTTCAATCAATCATGGAGGGATGTATGTCACACGTGCTTCAGAACAAAAAAACCTTATTTGGGATTCTATTAACCACTATTTGTAGCCCGGTCTTGGCGGGGTTGCAAGCAGCGGTATCGCCTGAAATTGTGCAACAACAATTACAACGTAGCAGTTTTCCTTTTATCAAAAATCAGGGCCAGCAACACAAGGACGTGGCGTTTTATGCCACCGTACCTAGTGGCGCAGTGTTTGTTGATAAAAAAGGAGCACTGGTTTATTCCCTGCGCAATAACAAAGCAGGTTGGGCATTTAAAGAAAATTTTAGTGCGCGTGTATTAACGCCTAAGATTAGTCAACGAAGTCAGCTTAAATTACAGCAGGCCACTACAAAATCAATGCAACACATTACCACTGCAAACACCTTGAACCTAGGTGAAATTAGCCAAGGTGTGCGTGTGGAATTGCAAGCACGCAATAATAATGTAGAGAAACTTTTTTATGTTTCACCCGGTGCGAATCCCGCGGATATTCAGGTGAAGCTAGAAGGAATTAACGCAAGTCATATTAATGCTCAAGGTGAATTAGTTTTAGAAACAGGCTTGGGAGCGATTAGTTTTACCAAACCGGTTGCATTTCAAAACCGGCAAGGTAAAAAACAGTTTGTCGATGTTGCCTATGCATTGAAGCAAAATCAATACAGTTTTGTTGTGGCTGACTATGATCAATCGCTAGAACTGGTGATTGATCCCTTAATCGCCGCAACCTATCTTGGTGGCAGTGATGGTTACCCGACCTATACCTATGACAGCATCTATTCCCTAGTACCTGTTGGTGACACTATCTATGCAGCGGGTTCGACTCAATCTCCGGATTTTCCCACGGCCTTAGGTTATGACTCTAGTTTCGATTTTATTCGTGACGGTTTTGTAGTGCGTATGAGTGCTGATCTAAGCCGCTTGCTAAATGCAACTTTTATTGGTGGTGCAGTGCATGACATGATCATCGACGATACGGGCGAAGTTGTGGTGGCTGGACAAGCATATTCTGGATTTCCAAAAACCGAAGGCGCGTATAGCTATCCATCAAATTACGAACAAACCGGTGGTTTTATGGCGAAGCTTAATGCCGATTTAACTGAATTGGTTAGCGCCGGTGTGATCGTGCCTGCAGCCGCGATTCAGCATATAACAAAAGGCAATGGCGGTTTTTATTTTGCAGGACGTCATAATATTAATAATCTACCCGTGACAGCAAATGCACTGCAAAGTGCTTGTAATTGTGCATCAACCGGTAGTTATCAGCCACCACCGTATGATGGTTTTCTCGGTCGGGTTTCTGCTGATCTTTCATCTTTAGATGTATTAACGTGGATTGCTGGTGATTTTCCTTCGGCTATTGCTGTTGCAAGTGATAGCAGTGTGTATGTCACCGATGCCGCCTATACGACGGGAGAAGGCAATATTCGTCAGTTCGATGCCAACATCAGTAGCGTTTTAGCGGTGCATAGTTTTAAATATTTGGGCAATGCGCAAACCACATTTCGTTCAGTTGCCTTAGGCAATGATTTTGTTTTAGTCGGTGGCACCACCAAGAAAAATAATTTGCCTGCTACATCCGGTGCATTCGATAGTAGTTGTGGCAGCAATGGTGATTGTGATAATAGCGATCCAGTTTATTATATTGCTAAGGCTGATGGGTTCTTTGTGCGCTATTCGATGGATTTACAAACCATTGAGGCACTGACTTATTTTGGTGGTAGTGGTAATGATTCGATCGCTAGTTTTACTTTAGATGAAACCGGCAATATATTATTTGGGGGGATTGCTGGCGACAAGGATTTTCCGTTAAGCTCAGATGCCTATTCCAAAACCGGTGGAGCTTATTTTGCGCGTATGTCGAATGATTTAAGTCGTCTGCTCTATTCGACAAAGTTTGACATGAGTGGTCAATTGACACCAGCTACCACTAACACATTTTATATCAGCGGCAGTGTGAGCAGTTCAACAAATTTTCCTGCCACCGATGGAGCGTTTGATACCACTTATAATGGTGGCGCAACTGATGGTTTTATTGCGTTATTTGATAGTGGTGAAAGCGGAAGTGGTGGTGAAATAACGCCAACCCCTGAACCAATACCCGATCCGGAGCCAACACCCACACCGAGCGATAATACTGCACCCATCGCTAATGCTGGCGATGATCAAACGGTTATTCACAAAACAAAAGTGAGGTTGGATGGCCGTCAATCCAGTGATAGTGACGGTAACATTGTTGCCTGGCAATGGACTCAACTCGATGGTAAATCGGTTTCGATAACGAATGCCACGCAGGCCGTTGCAAGCTTTTATGCTCCACGCACCCGACGAGATAAAATACGAACTTTAGTATTTGAACTAAAAGTTACTGATGATCAGGGGGCTAGCGACACCGATCAAGTGATTATTACCGTTACACGATAATTTACTTAAACATCGTAAAACTTGCGCTTCTCACGGTCCCCTGTGAGAAGCGCAAATACGTGGATTGGATAGCAATAAAAATTCAAATTATTTTAATTAAGATAGAAGTCTGATTGATCGACTCATCAAAAAGGCGCAGGAAATTCTCGTCGAATACGTTCAATCTCCGTGTTGACCTCATCAGATAATGTTAAGGATATCGCATCGATATTCGATTGTAATTGAGTCATCGTAGTCGCACCAATAAGCGTTGATGTGACAAACGGTTGTTGATTAACAAATGCTATTGCCATTTGACACACATCCAATTCATGCTGTGTGGCTAAGTCCAGATATTGTTTGATCGCAGTATCGGCTTGTGGAACCAGGCGGTGTTCAGGACGAGTTTCAATGCTCAGGCGTGCACCCTTGGGTCTGGCGCCATGTAAATATTTTCCACTTAACATACCGCGACACAAGGGTGACCAAGCGAGTAAGCCGCAGTCTTCGTTCAAGGAAATTTCACTTAAATCTGATTCAAAATGACGGCAGAGTAGGGAGTATTCATTTTGAATGGACACGGCACGTGGAAGCGAGTGCTCTTCGCTTAGCCGCAGCCATTGTGTGACACCCCATGCGGTTTCATTGGACAAGGCAAAGTGGCGTATTTTTCCAGCTTGTATCAATTCATTGATGGTTTGTAATACTTCAAAAAAATTGTTCCGTTCTTTTTGCACATCAAACACGGGTGCATAATTCCAGGTGCGTCCAAAATGATATGAGCCTCGATTAGGCCAGTGCAACTGATATAAATCGATATAGTCTGTTTGTAATCGTTTTAGACTATCCTCAACAGCGAGCTGAATATTTTTCTTGTCAATAAAACTGTTGCCACCACGAACCCAATTCAGGCCTGGCCCAGTTATTTTTGTGGCTAATATTACCTGATCACGGTTTTTACGCGAGGCAAACCAGTTTCCAATAATGCGCTCGGTGGTACCATAGGTGTGTGCGCTGGGAGGGATGGCATACATTTCGGCCGTATCGAAAAAGTTAATACCGCGTTGCAATGCATAATCCATTTGCTCAAAGCCTTCATCCTGCGTGTTTTGCAGACCCCAGGTCATGGTGCCTAAGCCGATTAAACTGATATTGAGATCACTACGGCCAAGTTTTCGGTAGTCCATTATTGATTCACCTCGCACAGTTTGAGATTATTTTAACTAAAGAGTATCGTATCATTAAAGGTTGTGCATGGTGAATGTCAAATAAATAGTGGTTCAAAAATAGGATAAAACTACTTTTATGATAAAAACCACAGTATATATTTCTATATATGCAAGTGAAATCCGGCTTGAAACCTGCTCAACTCTCACCGTCTGCGATGCAAATAAATAGGGGCAATCGATGGAAACAATGACATTAAAGGCGATCACTTACAAAACCATTGTGGTACATACCATTACGTATTTCCTGGTTGGTATAAGCGCCTTTTTTGTGGCCGACTATAGCGCATTGTTTCGTGAGCCGATAATGCGTGAATTTATGCGGCCTAGTGATCATCCGATGGTGACAGCCGGTGTATTATTTCAACCGATTCGTGGTCTATTGTTTGGCCTTGTTTTTTACGGATTGCGCAATGTTTTTTTTACGCAAAAAACGAGTTGGCAAGTTATTTGGTTTTGCTTGGTCGTCATGGGTATTATTTCGACTTTTGGGCCCACCCCCGGTTCTATTGAAGGTTTGGTTTACACCCAATTACCGCTTTGGATTCAATTGAAAGGTTTGCCTGAGATATTAATTCAGTCTTTATTGTTAGCCTATGTAACTCACTATTGGGTGAGAAATCCAAATAAAAAATATCTAAATCGCAGCTTGCTGGTTTTGTTCTGTTTGATTCTATTAGTTGCAACCGCGGGTGTTATCACTCAAATCAACACCAAGCTGTAAATTTAACTTCAACGATAAGCTTGCATATACTTTATTCGAGACTGGTTTGTGCATATGGGTATTACAATGGTTTTGTTGAATCGCAGTGGAGAGTCGTGTGACGAATACAATCACAATTGATGGAAACCAAGCAGCGGCAACGATTGCACATTTGACCAATGAAGTGATTGCAATTTATCCGATTACACCGGCTTCGCCCATGGGAGAATGGGCTGATGAATGGTCGTCGCGTGGGCAAAAAAATCTTTGGGGGACAGTTCCAAGTGTTATTGAAATGCAGAGCGAAGCCGGCGCTGCAGGCGTTATTCATGGTGCATTGCAAAGCGGCGCCCTAACGACCACCTTTACCGCCTCCCAGGGCTTGCTGTTAATGATTCCCAATATGTACAAAATTGCGGGAGAATTGACGCCCACCGTATTTCATATCGCGGCTCGATCATTGGCTTGTCAGGCCTTATCTATTTTTGGTGATCACAGTGATGTGATGGCTGCGCGTGCCACTGGTTTTGCAATGTTGGCATCAAACTGTCCGCAAGAAGTGCAGGATATGGCCTTGATATCGCATGCGGCCACCTTAGTATCACGCATTCCCATTCTGCATTTTTTTGATGGCTTTCGCACCTCGCACGAAGTTAGCAAAATAGAAGCAATCGATGAAGCCGTTGTGCGTGCTATGTTAAATGAAGACATGATACACGCACACCGTCAACGCGGTTTGTCACCGACGCATCCGGTATTACGTGGTAGTTCACAAAACCCCGACGTCTATTTTCAAGCGCGTGAGAGTGTAAATTCATATTACCAGGCCATGCCAGCCATGGTGCAACAATGCATGGATCAGTTTGCACAACTAAGCGGTCGCCATTATCGTTTATTTGAATATATTGGTGACGCACAAGCTGAGCGTATTATTGTCCTCATGGGCTCGGGCGCGGAAACTGTTCACGAGACCGTCGAGTATTTTATGCATCAAGGTGAGAAAGTCGGTGTGCTAAAAGTTCGTTTGTTCCGACCGTTTGATGCTGAGGCGATGATAAACGCACTACCCAGTAGTGTGAGGAAAATTGCAGTGCTTGATCGCACTAAAGAGCCTGGTGCCGATGGCGAGCCCTTGTATAAAGATGTGGTGACGGCGATTGCACAACAGCATATGTGCGGCGATCAGCGATTTGCGACCATGCCGATAATTGTTGGTGGGCGTTATGGTTTGTCATCCAAAGAATTCACGCCTGGCATGATTAAAAGTATTTTTGATGAACTAAACAAAGCACATCCAAAAAATCATTTCACCATTGGTATTCACGATGATGTGACGTTTAGCAGTTTGCCATGGGATAGTCTATTTCGCACCGATGCCCATGCGGATACCTTTCAAGCAATGTTTTATGGACTAGGCAGTGATGGCACGGTTAGCGCCAATAAAAATAGTATTAAGATTATTGGTGAGTGCACACAATTGCATGCGCAAGGCTATTTTGTTTATGATTCGAAAAAGTCCGGCGCAGTGACCATTTCCCATTTGCGCTTTGGTCCAAACAGAATTCGTTCCAGTTATTTGATTGGCGACAATGATGCACAGTTCATCGCCTGCCATCAGCCAGTGTTTCTCAATCGTTATCCCATGTTGCATAACGCAGCCCCAGGCGCTGTGTTTTTATTGAATTCACCCTTAGCGGCTGAAAATGTCTGGGATAGTTTAACAGCGGAAATGCAGCAACAAATTATTGATAAGCAAATCAAGTTTTATTGTATCGATGCATACGGTGTCGCCAGTCACAATGGCATGGGTAAACGCATTAATACCGTCATGCAAACTTGTTTTTTTGCGATCTCAGGAATTTTGCCGCGTGACAAAGCGATTAATGCAATCAAAGACGCTGTTGCAAAAACCTATGGCAAAAAAGGCAGACGTATTGTCGAACTAAACTACCGGGCGATAGACGATACTCTGGCTAGTTTGCAGGAGGTAATTATTCCAGCGAAAGTTAGTAGTCAATTAAAAATGCATTCTGTAGTAACCGCGCATAGCTCGGACTTTGTGCGCAAGGTCACGGTCGAAATTATTGCCGGGCGTGGAGACGATATTCCAGTAAGTTTAATGCCGAGTGATGGCACGTTTCCACTTGGAACTGCAGCCATAGAAAAACGCAACCTAGCGTTGGAGATTCCGGTCTGGGATGAAGAATTATGTACACAATGTGGGAAGTGTCCTTTGGTGTGTCCGCATGCGGCTATTCGCAGCAAGATTGTACCGGTAAGCGAATTAGAAAATGCACCACCCGGTTTTAAGCATCGTGCCATGATTGGCAAAGGTTTTCCTGAGGGTATGCATATTAGCTATCAGGTTGCACCAGAGGATTGCACCGGTTGTGGTTTGTGTGTCGACATTTGCCCCATTCGCGATAAACGCAATGTCAGTCATAAAGCCTTGAACATGCAAGCCTATGCGCCCTTGCGTGAGCAAGAACGGGATCATTGGAATTATTTTTTGCAACTATCCGAATATGATCGAACGGCGCTAAAAAATACAACAATTAAAGGCGCAATGGTATTTGAGCCACTGTTCGAATTTTCCGGTGCATGTGTGGGTTGTGGTGAAACACCTTATATTCGTTTGGCCACGCAATTATTTGGTGATCGTATGGTGGTTGCCAATGCGACGGGTTGCTCATCGATTTATGGTGGCAATCTGCCGACTACGCCTTGGACAAAAAACAAAGACGGTCGTGGTCCGGCATGGAATAATTCCTTGTTCGAGGATAATGCAGAATTCGGTTTAGGCATGCGGGTGGCTATTGATAAACATCGTGAGCAAGCGCGTGAGTTATTGATACAGCTTAAACCAAAACTCGATGCTGAATTGGTTGATGAAATACTAACTGCAAGTGAAACTGATGAAGCTGGTATTTTTGAGCAGCGTCAACGCATCGCTCAATTAATACAGCAGCTCAGTAAACTCAAATCGGCGCAAGCCAAATTCCTCATAGCGCTCGCAGAAAATTTAACCCGTAAAAGCGTTTGGATAATTGGTGGTGATGGCTGGGCCTATGATATTGGCTACGGTGGGCTGGATCATGTGTTAGCATCTGGACGTGATGTGAATATTTTAGTATTGGATACGGAAGTGTACTCCAATACTGGTGGTCAAACATCAAAAGCTACACCACTAGGAGCGGTTGCTAAATTTTCATCAGGTGGTAAAGCCACTGCAAAAAAAGATTTGGGTATGTTAGCCATGGACTATGGCAATGTGTATGTGGCGAATATTGCATATGGTGCTAAAGATATTCAAACCTTGCGAGTGTTTCTTGAAGCAGAGGCTCATCCGGGGCCGTCACTAATTATTGCTTACTCACCTTGCATTGCGCATGGAGTGGATTTATCAAATAATCATCGCCAGCAAGACTTAGCTGTGCGTAGTGGTCATTGGCCATTGTATCGCTTTGATCCTGGTCGTATTGAAAAAGGTCAAAACCCTTTGCATCTAGATTCAGCAGAGCCGAGCATTGCCTATCGTGATTATATTCAAACGGAAACGAGGTTTAGTATGTTGTGGCATACCCATCCGGAAGATGCTGAACGTTTTCTAAAACAAGCGCAGGATAACGTGCGGCATCGCTATAACTATTATCAACAATTGGCGAGTTTAGATTGGAACGAAAATGATACCATGGCGGCAGCGAAAGCAAAACTCGCGGCCACAGAAAAAACAAATACAAGCAAGGAGGACTGAGTATGGTCGATTTAACAACGGAATACCTCGGTCTAAAATTAAAAAATCCGATTGTACCCTCGGCTTCACCTTTAAGCCGAAACTTAAGTGACGCGCAAGCGTTGGAAGAAGCGGGCGCAAGTGCACTGGTGATGTACTCCTTATTTGAAGAGAAAATCAGTCAGGAAGATGAGCATCTCGCACGGTTTTTTTATCAACAATCAATTGGCCATGGCGAAGCCGAAAGTTTTCATCCTGTACCCGATGATTATCGCAGCTATGAAGATGAATATTTGGAGCAGTTACATCAACTAAAAAACAATTTACAAATACCGGTGATTGCAAGTTTGAATGGTATTACGTCCGGCGGTTGGGTTGAATACGGTAAGGCGCTGCAACAGGCAGGCGCTGACGCCTTGGAGTTAAATGTTTACTTGCTTGCAGTGAGTAGTGATGAGCAAAGTCAGCAAGTAGAAGACCGTTATGTTGATATTCTGCAAAATCTGCGTTCCCATGTTTCAATCCCCATTACGATGAAGCTTTCGTCTCAATTTAGTGCCTTAATTCCTTTTACGCAACGTTTACAACAAGCGGGTGCAAATGGTATAGCAATCTTTAATCGCTTTTATCAGCCAGATATTAATTTAGACAGCTTGCATGTAGAACCCAAGCTTGAATTATCAACTTCACAGGAATCATTATTGCGTATACGTTGGGCAGCGATTTTATCCGATCAATTGGATTGTTCCTTGGCAATCACCGGTGGTTTGCATACTTATGAAGATGTATTGAAAGCCCTGCTCGCTGGCGCAGATGTGACGCATATGTGTAGTGCCTTGTTAAAAAACGGTGCATCCCATATAAGCGAAACCTTGCATCAACTGCAACATTGGTTGGAAGAAAAAGAATATGATTCGGTGCAGCAAATCAAAGGTAGCATTAGCCGACAACATGCCATTGATCCTGAATCCTATGAGCGCGCCAATTATATTAGCGTGCTGGATAGTTACTCTCATCCTGATGGTGTATTGCGTTGATGAAAAGAACAACCTCTCATGAGTCGGCAGAAAAAACTCGTGCCATGTGTCGCTGAGCACTATCTTTCTCTATAGTGCTGTCGTCAAAGATTTTATACTAAGGACTGGTTCTATTGGTCAAAAAATTGAATCAAATAGGCCGCTTTCGCTTTTAATGCTAGCTACAACGCCTGGATAAACACAAAAGCCGGCACTAGCCAACAAAGCCCCCAAATCACCTGTTTGCCACCCGAAAACCAAAAAAACAACCACTTGCACGGGTCGGACCCGCGAGAGGTGGGCTTGTTATATAATTTAGTGATGAAAAATATGAATGATATTCCGCATATTGGTGACGGATTGACACGCAAAGAGCGAGTGGTTATTTATTGTTTGTTTCAAGCGCAGCAAGAACTCAACAAACAAAACGTACCGACAGCTATGTTATACGGACGTGTGATTGAATATG